>ONIF01000093.1 GCA_900317795.1 uncultured Eubacteriales bacterium
AGTTAAATTTGAAAGATTATACAGCGATAAATGCACATCATATCGGAAATATGCACATACAGAAAAATCTGCCGTGTGAGGATTTTTCCATGTCGTATGAAGATGACAATATGGCGATTGCCGTGATAAGTGACGGTCACGGGGATAAAAATTGTTTCCGCAGTGGAAAGGGGGCGGAAATTGCGTGTAATACATCTGTTGAGTTGTGCAAAAAGTTTTATGAAACGTGTGAAAGCATGGTCAGCGAGTATGGAAAAGATGCACTTGAAAACGTGCTGAAAGGTCTGGAAACGGAGATTGTGAAGAACTGGAAACAGAATGTTTTGAGAGATGCGGAAGAAAATCCGTTTACAGACGAGGAAATTGCAACAACGTCAGAGAAAATGCAGGATATATACCGTGCAGGGAAGAAAATTGAAAAGGCTTATGGCTGTACATTGATATTGGCATTTATGACAGAAAAATATTGGTATGGCTTGCAGATAGGTGACGGAAAGTGTGTAGCGGCATACGATGACGGGGCATTTTTAGAGCCTGTGCCGAAAGATGAAAACTGTGTGGCAAATTATTCAACGTCACTTTGCGGAGAGAATGCAGAGATGGATTTCATGCATTATTACAGTGATGTAGTGCCGAAAGGGGTATTTGTATTTTCAGACGGGGTTGAGGAAAGTTTTGACCAGTCGGGATTGTATAATTGTTTGTATTCAATAGATGTGTGGCTTGAAAAGGGCAGGGATATGGCATTAGAGAGTATCAATGACCTTTTGCCGAAGATAAGCGAGGGCGGCAGCGGAGATGATGTGAGCATAGCGGCAGTTCTGGCAACGGAAAAGGCACTCATGCCCCCGAAAAAAACACCCGAACAAGTAGAAAATTTAGTAAATGCGTATGCTGCCAAATTGGAACAGTGTGATGAAGATTTAGAGAATATATATCACGAGTTAGACGAACTCAATGAAGAACTCAAAGCGGCAAAAGAAAAAATATCTGAAATAGAGGAAAAAATCGCATTGAAGCAGGCAGATGTTGAAGAATATGAAGAAGCCCAAAACAAAGCATACGAGAATATGGAGAAAGCTAAAAAATACAAGATTTCAGCCGAAAGATTCTGGAAAAAGAAATTTGAGCAGTTGGGAATCGTAAATGAAGAATAAATTCTGCCACCGGGCAGAGAATGTTGAAATAAACATTCGTTTACACATCGTTAGGTCTTTGAAGATGTGCAGGCGAATGTTTTTTGTTTGAAAGGAGAACGAAAATGAAAAATCCGTTTAAGGCATTGACGAAGTTTGAATGGGGTTTGTGGATAAGTTCGGTTGTAATAGTGACGGTATCGTTTGTTTTGTATTCAACGGACTATCTTACATTGACAGCCTCGCTGATAGGGGTAACGGCATTGATATTTATATCCAAAGGAATGGTTTTCGGACAGATATTATGTGTGGTATTTGCGGTATTTTACGGAATAGTGTCATATTTTTTTGCGTACTACGGGGAGATGATAACATATTTGTGCATGAGCGGACCGATAGCGTTGATGAGTGTCATATCGTGGATAAAGCACCCTTTTGAAAAGTCGGAAGAAGTTGAAGTCAATCGTATGACAAAAAAGCAAATTGTAATGATGATGATATTGACGGCAGGCGTGACAGGGATATTTTATTTTATATTAAAGGCACTCGGAAATGCAAATCTGCTTTTAAGCACGTTTTCAATAGCAACGAGTTTTGCGGCAGCATACATGACATTTATGAGAAGTGCATATTATGGAGTGGGATATGCGATAAATGATTTGGTATTGATAGGGTTGTGGACGTATGCGACAATGGATAATATTTCATATATGCCGATGACGGTATGTTTCGGAATGTTTTTTATCAATGACATATACGGTTTTATTAACTGGCAGAGAATGAAAAAACGTCAGAACAAAAATTGACATCATAAAAATACAATGCTATAATAATATATGATTATGCATTATGCATTATGAATTATGCATTAAGAGAGCGTGATGTTGATTGAATAAGAAGTACAAAGCGATAATATATATCATTTTATCGGCACTGAGTTTTTCGTTTATGAATATGTTCGTGAGAATGGCAGGGGATATTCCTGCATTTGAGAAAAGCTTTTTCAGAAATGCCGTAGCACTTGTTTTTGCAACGGTTATTCTGATAAAAAACAAACAGAGTTTCAAGTGGAAAAAGGGCAATTTCAAGTATCTGTTTTTAAGGTCGCTGACGGGGCTGATAGGACTTGTATGCAATTTCTATGCACTCGGAAAGATACCTTTGGCAAATGCTTCCATATTAAATAAGATGTCACCATTTTTTGTGATTATATTTTCTATCATCATTTTAAAAGAGAAGCTGACGCTTTTGCAGGGAACAGCGGTATTTGTGGCATTTATAGGAACGCTTTTTGTCATAAAGCCGTCATTTGAAAACATAGATTTAATGCCGTCACTGATAGCCCTTTTAGGCGGAATGGGTGCAGGATTTGCCTATACAATGGTAAGAATCCTCGGAAACAGGGGAGAAAACGGTTCATTGATAGTATTTTTCTTTTCGGCATTTTCGTGTATCGTGACATTTCCGTCATTTTTTATCGGATTTCAGCCGTTGGAATGGTGGCAGGTGCTTTTATTGATAGGTGCGGGACTTGGTGCAACGGGCGGACAGTTTGGAATAACAGCAGCATATTGTCATGCACCCGCAAGGGAAATTTCAATATATGATTATTCTCAGATAATATTTGTGACGCTTCTGGGATTTGTATTTCTGGGAGAAGTGCCGGATATATATAGTTTTATCGGATATTTTCTGATATGTGCCATGGCATTTTTGATGTTTCTTTATAACAATAACAAGTGGATATTCAAAAAGAAAACAAATTGAGAAAAGGAGAACAAAATGGAACAGAAAAATAAATCTGAAACAGTTGAACGATTTTCGCCGAAAACCGATTACGGATTGAGTGACAGTCAGGTTGAGGAAAGAAAAAAACAGGGACTTTGCAACGGTAATACAAATATGCCTACAAAGAGTATCGGCAGGATATTTTTTGACAATATCGTGACAATATTCAATATATTGAATATTATTTTGGGATTGGCAGTATTCTATGTAGGCTCATATAAAAATATGCTGTTTTTGGGAGTTATGTTTTTTAACACGGCTATCGGAATTTTTCAGGAGATAAGGGCAAAGAAAACGATTGATAAATTATCGATAGTGTCGGCAACAAAGGCAAATGCAATAAGAAACGGGAAAAAGTGTCAAGTGGCAATAGATGAATTGGTACTTGATGACGTGATAGAGTTTTCACAGGGAAATCAGATACCCGTTGACTGCAAAGTGATTTCGGGAGAATGTGATGTTAATGAATCGCTTTTGACGGGAGAGTCTGACGCTGTGCATAAATGTGCAGGAGATATGATGTTATCGGGCAGTTTTGTGATAAGCGGAAAGTGTCATGCACAGGTAGAAAAAGTCGGAAATGAAAGCTATGCGGCAAAAATTTCCGCTGAGGCGAAGTATGCAAAAAAAGTCAATTCCGAAATAATGTACACGCTGAACTGGATAATAAAAGCATTGACGGCGATAATATTACCGCTGGCGTTAATAATGATGTGGCGGCAGTACAGCATACCGAGTGAACTTTCGGGAAATATTGTGCCGAACTTATTCGGCGGTGTTGACGCACATATACAAAAGGCGGTTGTGAACACGGTTGCGGCAGTTATCGGAATTATTCCCGAAGGATTGATACTTTTGACGAGTACGGTTTTGGCGGTAAGTGTCATAAGATTGTCAAGGAGTAAAGTGCTTGTGCAGGAGTTGTATTGTATCGAAACGCTTGCAAGAGTAGATGTATTGTGTTTGGACAAGACGGGAACTATTACAGAGGGCTGTATGGAAGTGGCAGACTTTGTTGTATATGACGATGCAACAGAAAAAGAAATAATAGAGGATATAATGTGCGGATTGACGCACAATCTTGATGATACGAATGCAACTTTTATGGCACTCAAAGAGAGATTTAAAGAGCCGTCACACATGAAAGCGGAAAAAATTGTACCGTTTGCGTCAGAGAAAAAGTGGTCGGGTGCATACTTCAAAAGTCGTGGTTCGTATATCATGGGTGCAGCGGAATTTATACTTGACAAAGTGCCTGATGATTTGCGAAAAATTCTTGACGGCTATTCAAGAAATTACAGGTCAATCATACTTGCCCATTCCGATAATAATTTCAACGGAAATGACCTGCCGAAAGACATACAGGTTTTGGGAATAATTCTCCTAAATGACAAGATAAGGGCAGAAGCACCTCAGACTTTAAGATATTTTGCGGACCAGAAAGTCAATGTCAAGATAATATCGGGCGATAATCCTATAACCGTATCAGACGTTGCAAGGCGTGCGGAAGTAAAGAATTATGATAAATATATAGATGCAACGACATTAAAGACAGAGGAAGATATTAAAAAGGCGATTGAGAAATACACGGTATTCGGCAGGGTAACGCCTGCACAGAAAAAACAATTTGTCGTTGCTTTAAAAGAAAAGGGACATACAGTTGCAATGACGGGTGACGGAGTAAATGACGTATTGGCATTGAAAGAGGCAGATTGCAGTATTGCAATGGCGGCAGGAAGTGACGCTGCAAGAAGTGTTGCACAGCTTGTTTTATTGGATTCCAATTTTGCTTCAATGCCGAAAGTCGTTGCAGAGGGCAGGCGTTCTATCAATAATATACAGCGTTCCGCAACTCTTTTTATCGTAAAAACGATATTTTCAATTATATTGGCATTCCTGTTTTTGTTTATAGCAGTACCGTATCCGTTTCAGCCGATACAGCTGACGCTTGTGAATGCATTCACGATAGGCATACCGTCATTTATACTTGCCCTCGAACCTAACAAAGACAGGATAAAAGGCATATTTATAGTGAATATACTGAAAAATTCGATACCCGCAGGATTGACGACGGTTATCAATATCATCATGTGTATAATAGTCATGCAGGTATTCGGACTTGATGTATGGCAGTATTCGACATTGTGTGTATGCATGACATCAGCGGCGGCATTTATGATACTGTTTCAGGTGTCCGTACCGTTCAACACTGTCAGAAAGATATTGTTTGTATTGATGGTAGGCGGAATGGCAGTCGGAATAACGTGTTTCAGGGATTTTTACGGGATAAATGTATTCAATTTTTCCGTTATGAATTGGAAAATGCTGTTGCTTGTAGTAGGCATGACGTGTGTATCACTTGTGATATTCAATCTTTTGACAAGACCAATGAAACGTTGGGCAAGGCGTGTCAACAGGAAATTCAAGGGAAAGAGTTTCCGCCCGAAGAATTCATAATTGAGAGTGGAGAGTTAAGAGTGGAGAGTGGAGTTGAAAAAACCCACTCTCTTTTTTAAAATCATATTTTGACATATATAAGCATAATTTGTTTTTGGAGATAAAGCGGAGAAAATAATAACTTCACTCTCCACTCTCAAAAATGGAGGGATCAATCATGGGTTGCTGTCGGATAACGGATTTAAGGCGAAAGGAAGTGATAAATAATAAAACGGGGTGTCGGATAGGCTTCGTAGATGACGTTGAAGTTGACACGGTGACGGCAAAATTAGTGTCAATCGTGATATTCGGCAGGTGGAGATGTTTCGGACTATTGGGGAAAGAGGAAAATATAGTGATAAAATGGGAAAATATATGCCTGATAGGAGAAGATACAATACTTGTGGATTACTGTCAGATAAAAAGAGAGAGGAGAAAATGGAATTTTCCGTTTTTTAATTAAAAAAAGACTTGCAATTTTGAAAAAGATGTGTTATGATAGTTAGGCAAATCGCACGTCGGTCAAATTCGTTAGGTGCGTGTAAAGCGTTGGAATTGCAGACCGGCGGAGGAAAAAACCTAAGGAGGATTTTTAATAATGGCATCAGTAGTATCAATGAAACAGCTTTTGGAGGCAGGCGTTCACTTTGGACACCAGACAAGAAGATGGAATCCTAAAATGGCTCCCTATATCTTCACAGAGAGAAATGGTATTTATATTATCGACCTTCAGAAAACTGTAAAAAAACTTGAGGAAGCTTATAACTTTGTACGTGAGCTTTCAACAGACGGTAAGTCTGTACTTTTCGTAGGCACAAAGAAGCAGGCACAGGACTCTGTAAAAGAGGAAGCACTCCGTGCAGGTGCATATTATGTAAATGCAAGATGGCTCGGCGGAATGCTCACAAACTTCACAACTATCAGAAGAAGAATTCAGAGATTAAATCAGCTTCGTACAATGGAGTCTGACGGAACATTTGACCTTCTCCCGAAGAAAGAAGTTATCAAACTGAACCTTGAAATTGAAAAGCTTGAGAAGTTCTTGGGCGGTATCAAAGAGATGAAAGAACTCCCCGGAGCATTGTTCATAGTTGACCCCCGCAAAGAAAGAATTGCAGTTGCAGAAGCTAAGAAACTCGGTATTCCGATTGTTGCAATAGTAGATACAAACTGCGATCCCGATGAGATAGACTATGTAATCCCCGGCAATGATGACGCAATCCGTGCAGTAAAGCTTATTGCATCTGCAATGGCAAATGCTATCATTGAGGGCAATGAGGGTAAAATGGGTGCAGCTGCTATTGAAGAAAAAGAAGATGACGAGGCAGTTGAAGAATAATAAATAAACAGAATACCCGCAAGGTGTTTTGCGGGTATTTTTTGAAGAAATATATATTTGGAGGTTTTTAAAATGGCTTTTACAGCAAAAGACGTAATGACATTAAGACAAAAGACAGGCTGCGGAATGATGGACTGCAAAAAGGCTCTCACAGAAGCAGACGGTGATATGGATAAGGCAATCGACTTTTTGAGAGAACAGGGACTTGCAAAAGCAGCTAAAAAGGCATCAAGAATTGCCGCAGAGGGTGTTGCAGTTGCATATTCTAATGATAAGACGGGCGTTGCACTCGAAGTAAATGCCGAAACAGACTTCGTTGCAAAGAATGCAGATTTCCAGGCATTTGTAAAGACGATTGCAGATACAATTCTTGCAGAAAATCCTGCTGATGTTGCAGACCTTCTCACAAAGAAAGCTGCTGGCACAGAAATGACAGTTGCAGAGCTTCTTCAGGAAAAAATCCAGACAATCGGCGAAAATATGATTATCCGTCGTTTTGTACGTTATGAAGGCACAGTTGCAACATATATCCACATGGGCGGTAAGATTTCTGTTATGGTTAAGTTTGACACAGACCTTGCAGACAAAGAGCCCGATGAAGTTATCGAGCATGAAAAGAAGATTATGACAGAACAGGTTATCAACGAGGGCAAGCCCGAAGCTATTGCACAGAAGATAGTTATGGGTAAGATTGGCAAGTACTATGAAGAAAACTGCCTTGTCAATCAGATATTTGTAAAAGACAACAAGTTGAAAGTTGACCAGTACACAGCACAGACCGCAAAAGCACTTGGCGGCAAAATTGAAATTGTTGATTTTGTACGTTTTGAAAAGGGCGAAGGCCTTGAGAAGCGTGAAGACGACTTTGCGGCAGAGGTTGCAGCAGCCGTTGCAGGCAAATAATTGATAAAAAATTGTTCGGGGTTGCGGGAAGATTTCCGTGACTCCGAAATTTTTTTATAATTATGCTTTACATTGGTTGATAAATATAGTAAAATACTAATAGAAAAAATATAGGAGAGTGATTTGTGAAATGGAACCTAAGTATAAAAGAGTGCTTTTGAAGTTAAGCGGAGAATCTCTTGCAGGTGAGGGAAAGCATGGTATAGATTTTGATACAGTACTTAAATTTTGCGAGCCTATAAAGAAATTGAATGATATGGGAGTAGAAGTTGCCATAGTAGTGGGTGGCGGAAACTTTTGGAGAGGACGTTCAAGCGGCAAAATGGACAGAACAAGAGCCGACCACATGGGAATGCTTGCAACGGTAATCAATGCATTGGGAGTATGTGACGCTCTCGAACAGCTCGGACTGGAAGCAAGAGTGCAGACAGCCATATCCATGCAGCAGGTGGCAGAGCCGTATATAAGAAACCGTGCCATAAGACATCTCGAAAAGGGCAGAATATTGGTATTCGGGTGCGGTACGGGCAATCCGTTCTTTTCAACGGACACAGCAGCGGCATTGCGTGCGGCAGAGATAGATGCGGATATTATACTGAAAGCAACAATGGTTGACGGAGTGTATGACAGCGACCCGAAAACAAATCCCGACGCAAAGAAATTTGATACAATCTCATTTGCAGATGTGCTGAAATATGACTTGAAAGTAATGGACAGCACGGCAGCGGCTATATGCAAAGATAATAATATACCGATAATTGTGTTCAGCCTTGACAATCCCGAAAATATCGTATCTGCCGTATGCGGAGAAAACGTGGGAACAGTGGTTGAGCAATAATATAAATTTGGAGGTTAGGAAACAATGGATAAAGTGATAAAAAATGCAGAGGAAAAGATGAAAAAATCGGTACAGCATCTTGAAACGGAGTTTTCGGAGATACGTGCGGGACGTGCCAATCCTGCTGTACTTGATAAAGTGAGGATTGACTATTACGGCACTCCCACACCGATTAATCAGGTAGCAGCCGTGTCAGTTTCGGAGGCAAGGACTCTTACTATACAGCCGTGGGATAAGTCCCTTCTCCGTGTCATAGAAAAGGCTATTCAGAAATCGGATATAGGTATCAATCCCCAGAATGACGGCTCGATAATCCGTATGGTATTCCCGCCCCTTACGGAAGACCGCCGTAAAGAGATAAAAAAGGACATAGCAACCATGGGAGAAGATACAAAAGTAGCGGTTCGTGCAATCAGACGTGAGGCAATGGAGAAAATAAAGGCTCTCAAAAAGAAAAACGAGATAACGGAAGATGACCAGAAAACAGCCGAAAAGAAAATACAGGATATAACCGATGCACAGATAAAGAATATAGATAAGGCTACCGAGAAGAAGCAGAAACAGATAATGGAAATTTAATTTCAAGGATAAATAAAAATATCACGGCAGGAAGGGGGATTTCTTGCCGTGATTATTTTCAATCAAAAACAGAGGTGATTTTTAATGGGAGAGCTGTATATACCCGAGCACGTGGGAATAATCATGGACGGAAACGGCAGATGGGCTAAAAAAAGAGGGTTGCCCCGTCAGGTAGGGCATACTTACGGTGCACAGACTTTCAGAAATATAACACGTTATATAAGCAAACAGGGAGTGAAAGTTCTCACTTTATATGCATTTTCAACGGAGAACTGGAAAAGACCTGCGGAAGAAGTCAATGCCATCATGAAAATATTTCACCAGTATTTGGTGGATTCGCTGACGGATTTCAGAGATGACGATATAAAAGTAGTGTTCATAGGCGACAGGTCGGCATTTTCCCCCGAGCTGATAGAGCTTATCAATGAATCTGAGGAAGTCGCCAAAGACAGAAAGGGAATGCTGTTGAATATAGCGATGAATTACGGGGGCAGAGATGAGATTGTCAGGGCAGTAAAGAATATATGCAGAGATGTAAAAGACGGCAAAACGGATATTGAAAGCATATCCGAAAAGGACATTGAAAAATATCTTTATACGGCAAATCTGCCCGACCCCGATTTGATAATAAGAACGGGCGGAGAGCATAGATTAAGTAATTTTCTGCTTTATCAGGCGGCATATTCGGAGTTTTACTCAATGGACGTATTGTGGCCCGACTTCAAGCCGAAAGATTTTGATAAAGCTGTCGAGGAGTTCAACAGAAGAAACAGAAGATATGGTGGTGTATGAATGGTTAAGAGGATATTATCGGGAGTTGTGGGAATATCTTTTATAGTGGCTGTAATCATTTTAAGCGGAAATTTTCCTGTAATCATAGATGTATTTGTAGCGGCAGTGTGTGCAATAGCTGTCGGAGAGTTTGCGAATGCGGCTGAAATTTTGAAGCATTGGCATATAAGCTTTCCAAGCATGGCATTTGCTGTCATATATCCCATGCTGATGAATTACGGTGCGTGGCTCATAGTAGGTTATGTATATACGGCTGTCATGTTTTCCATGCTGATATTTTTCCATGAAAAAATATCGTTTAGAGAGTTTGCATATATATACAGTATGACAATAGTAATTACGTTGTCGCTTTCGACTATCATTCAAATGAAGAATATGGACAATGCCCACCCTGCATTTTATTTTGTATTAACTTTGGCATTGCCTTGGCTTGCAGATGCGGGAGCATATTTTGTGGGGGTATTTCTGGGAAAGCACAAATTATGTCCGAAAATAAGCCCGAAAAAGACAATAGAGGGTGCAATAGGCGGAACGGTTGTATGTATTCTTGCAACGTGCGGAGTAGGCTGGATATTTGCGGAGTTTGTTTATAAAAATATTCATGTCAATTATATCAATTTGGCAATTCTTTCTTTGATAGGTTCTCTTTTGTCGATATTGGGGGATTTGAGTTTCTCAGTGATAAAGAGGACTTTTGAAGTAAAGGATTACGGAAATTTAATTCCGGGACATGGCGGAGTGTTGGACAGATTTGACAGCGTTGTGATAGTATCACCGTTTTTGTATATCATGATGGCGTATATGCCTGTTATAATGGGAGTGTGAAAAGATGAATATATCTGTATTGGGTTCAACGGGTTCGATAGGAGTGCAGACACTTGATGTGGCGAGAATGCACGGTATCAAAGTATGTGCGTTGACGGCAAATAAAAGCATGGAACTGCTTGAAAAGCAGGCAAGGGAGTTTATGCCCGAAATGGTAGGCGTGCTTGATGAAAAATCGGCTGAAATGCTGAAAATATCGCTTGCAGACACGAATATAAAAGTAATTGGCGGAAAAGAGGGCATATTGGCAGCGGCACAATATGAAAAGGCTGATACTGTTGTCAATGCGATAGTGGGAGTAGCAGGACTTTTGCCGACGCTTTCGGCAGTAAGGGCAGGCAAAAACCTTGCCTTGGCGAATAAAGAAACACTTGTTGCAGGCGGCAGTATTGTCATGAAAGAGATAAAAGACAGGGGAGTAAAATTATATCCCGTTGACAGCGAACATTCCGCCATATTTCAGTGTTTGCAGGGCTGTCCCGAAAATTCGCTTAAAAAGGTGATTTTAACAGCCTCGGGCGGTTCGTTTTTCGGAAAGACGAGAGAGGAATTAAAAAATGTCACGGTTGAGAGTGCGTTAAAGCACCCTAATTGGAGTATGGGTAAAAAAATCACCATAGACTCTGCTACAATGATGAATAAGGGATTGGAAGTCATAGAAGCGTCATGGCTGTTTGGAGTAGAGGATAAAGACATTGATGTTGTAATTCACAGGGAAAGTATCATACATTCGATGATACAGTTAAGGGATAATGCGGTAATCGCTCAGCTTGGCACGGCTGATATGAGAATACCGATACAGTATGCGTTGACATATCCCGAAAGACTGCCTTCACCTGCAAGTGAGTTGGACTGGTCAAAGATAGCAGAACTGCATTTTGCCAAGCCCGATTATGAAACATTCAAGTGCCTTGCACTTTGCAGAGAGGCTTTAAGAAAAGGCGGATTATATCCGACAGTGGCAAATGCTTCAAATGAAGTTGCCGTACAGATGTTTTTGGAGGAGAAAATAAAATTCCTTGACATAGGCGATATGGTGGAAAAAGCCCTTGCGGATTTCACGGATAACAGACAGGATATAACACTTGATGACATTTTGCAGGCTGACAGGGAAACAAGAATTAAACTGGGAGATGATTGACATAGAAAGTGTATTGCTTATAATAATAGGAGTAGTGTTATTTGAGCTGATCGTGTTCGTGCATGAGTTCGGTCATTTTATCACGGCAAAAAAATGCGGTGTAAAGGTGAATGAATTTGCACTCGGCATGGGACCTAAACTCATAAAATTTCAGAAAGGCGAAACGCTGTATTCATTGAGATTATTTCCCATAGGGGGATTTTGTTCAATGGAGGGCGAGGACGCTGAAAGCACAGATGAAAGGTCATTTAATAAAAGACCTGTATGGCAGAGAATGATAATAGTAGTTGCGGGAGCAACAATGAATTTGCTTTTTGGATTTTTGCTGATGATAATAACGCTGTCGCCTGAGCAGTATTTTGCGTCAAATAAGATAGCGTATTTTATGGATAATGCCCCGTCATCACAAACGCTTCAATTAAATGATGAGATACAGGCAATCAACGGTTATCACATATCTACATCAATGGATATGAATTTTGCCCTTGCAGCCGCAAAGTCAAATGAAATGACATTTGATGTAAAGCGTGACGGAGAGTATCTGCATATTGATAAAGTGAAATTTGGCACTGTTGAAAAAGACGGTAAGGAAATTATACAGCTTGATTTCAAAGTTGCCGCAATAGAGAGTAATTTTGGAGTGCTTATTTCACAGTCGTTTTTGTCAACGGTATCGACAGTAAGAATGGTATGGGCAAGCTTGCTTGGACTGGTAACGGGACAGTTTGGATTTAACGAAGTAGCGGGACCTATCGGAATGACCTCCGCCATATCGCAAGTGACCTCCGAGGGATTAAAGACGGGCTTTGTTGACGCTTTGATGAATTTGGTATATATTATGACGATAATAACGGTCAATTTGGGAGTAGTGAATTTATTGCCGCTGCCTGCACTTGACGGAGGAAGATTTGTATTTTTGCTGGTGGAGGCGATAAGAAGAAAGCCTGTAAAGCCCGAACATGAGGGACTTGTACACGCCATAGGAATGGCGGCACTGCTTATATTCATGGTAATAATTTCGATAAATGACATAATCAAGCTGTTTTCATAGGAGGACGTTATGGAAAGACGAGATACAAAAAAAATAGCCGTAGGAAATACTTTCATAGGGGGAGATTCAAAAATAACGGTACAGTCCATGTTAAACGTGCCGTCAACGGACATAGAGGGCAGTGTAAAGCAGGCTGCGGAACTGGAAAAAGCAGGCTGTGAAATAATAAGAATAGCCGTACCTGACTTGGCGGCTGTAAAGTTGATACCTGCCATCAAGAAAGAAGTAGGTGTGCCGATAGTTGCGGATATACATTTTGATTATAAAATAGCGTTGGAATCGGCAGCGGCAGGCGTTGACAAAATAAGAATCAATCCCGGGAATATCGGAGATGAAAGCCGTGTAAAGCAGGTTGCGGACGAGTGCAGAAAGAGGAATATACCGATAAGAATAGGAGTAAATTCAGGTTCTTTGCAAAAAGACGTACTTGAAAAATACTCTCACCCTTGTAGTGAAGCTTTATTTGAAAGCGCTATGTATCATGTAAAATTACTTGAAAAATTTGATTTTGACAATATCGTTTTGTCGATGAAATCCTCAAACGTTTTAACTATGATAAAAGCTTATGAATTAGCTGCAAGAGAGTGCGATTATCCTCTGCATCTA
>ONIF01000069.1 GCA_900317795.1 uncultured Eubacteriales bacterium
TAACATATCTGTGGGAAGATATACCCGATGCAGTTTCATCATACGAAGCTGCCGAACTTATCGGCATGACACACCAGAAAATAAACAGACTGGTCAAATTAGGCATACTTAACGGTGCGAATATAATGAACAGACAGTATTGTTCCAAGCAAGAAATAATAGAATATATCTGTCACCCCTCGAAAATATCAGTACCTGTCAACAAAATATTGGAAAAACTGGTCAGGGACTTTATGAAAATATATAAATCAAAATCCAAAAGAAAATTATAAAATCAAAAAAGCGTGTCAATGTGAAATAACTGTTGACACGCTTAAGTTTCATTTGTCAAGATAAAAATAAATGATTATAGTACATTTTTTGGTATCGTGATTAATTTATAAAGGCTTGTATGTTTTAAAAAATTATGATAAAATAACTGTGTATAAACAAAATTTAAAGCATCTTTCAAAAATAAAATATTCGCCAATAAAAAATCCCTCAAAGGACTTTTTCAGGAGGAAAATATATGGATGAGATGAAACTTTACGATATGAAATTTTTTACTAATGAACCGGAAAACGATTTGTATTCTCGATTCAATAAAATATTAAAAGATAACACACAATTCTTTGACATTATCGTAGGATATTTTCGCACAAGTGGTTTTTTTAGGTTATATTCTGCCATGGAAGATATAGAAAGAATCCGAATTTTAGTGGGTTTGAATGTAGACCGCCATGCTGTTGATATCATTAATAGTGCCAATGGGGATTTAACTGTTAAAGAAGCGACAGAACATTTTGTAAACAAAGTAAAAAAAGAATTTGAGGATTGTCCTACTTCTTCTGAAATAGAAAAAGGTGTATATAATTTTATTGACTGGCTCAAATCCGGAAAAATTGAAATGAGAATGTACATAGATGCCCCCCTTCACGCAAAGGTTTATATCATGCGTAAGGATTCTGGATATACCGGCAGTGTTATAACAGGATCGAGTAATTTTTCGGAAGCGGGATTGATAAATAATCTGGAGTTTAATGTTGAACTGAAAGACACTTACGATGTACAATTTGCGTTGGATAGATTTGAAAAATTATGGCAATATGGTGTTCCTATTGAGGAAGCATATATAGAATCTGTTGAAAATAAAACATGGTTGCGTAATGATATTACACCCTATGAGATATATTTAGAGACATTGTATGAGTTTTTCTGTGAAGAAATAAATGCTGATAAAGATGTTTCTATGAACAATCTTTTGCCTCCGGGATATATGACTTTACGTTATCAGCTTGATGCGGTAGTACAAGCCAAAAAGACATTGGAAGCGTATAATGGCGTGTTTATTTCCGATGTTGTGGGTCTTGGAAAAACTTATATCTGTACAATGCTTGCAAAGTGTCTTGGAAAAAGTCGAAAACTTATTATTTGTCCGCCTGTTTTGGTAAATTATTGGGAAGAAGTGTTGTTTGATTTTGATGTTTCGGCAAAGGTAATTTCTTTGGGGAAATTGGACGATATTATTAAAGGCAGCAAAAATTTTGATTATATATTCATAGATGAGGCTCACCGTTTCAGAAATTCCGGTACAGATACTTTCAGTAAACTTCATAGTATTTGCTACGGCAAAAAAATAGTGTTAATTTCGGCAACTCCTATAAATAACTATGCGAGTGACATAGAAAATCAGATATATTTATTTCAGCCGAAACATAACAGTAATATTGTCGGAGTAAAAAATTTGGAGGGATTTTTCGCATCGCTGAAAGGAAAATTGAAAGGATTGAAACCGGGCACTTCTGATTATATGGAACAAATGAGAAGTAATTCCAATGAAATCAGAGATAAACTTCTTCGGAATATAATGATACGAAGAACAAGAAGTGAAATATTGAAATACTATGAGGAAGATTTGAAACAGCAGGTATTGACTTTTCCGAAACTTGATGCACCCGAAAAAATAGAATATGTTTTTGACGATGTCACAGACGGGATTTTCAATGAAACCATAAAAGCTATAAAAGATTTCAGCTATGCAAGATATAAACCGCTGACGTATTTAAAAAATACCAAAGTGTATGCGACTATGCTTACTGCCCAGCACAATATGGGCGGATTTATGAAAGGTATTTTGATAAAAAGACTGGAAAGCAGTTTTTATGCGTTTCGTATGACATTATCAAGATTTATTGATTCATACGAGCGTTTTATTAAGATGTATAAACAAACAGGCGAGGTATGGATAAGTAAAAAAGTAGATGTTTATGAATTAATAGATTCCGGTGATATTGAAAGCCTTATGAAAATGGTTGAAAATGAAGATGGTTATCATTTCAATAAAGAGGATTTCAAGCGTGAATTTATCATTGACTTAAACAAAGATTTGTCAAAACTGAAATATTTACAGCAGTTGTGGGATTCTATCGATACTGATCCTAAATTGGAAACATTTATGTCTGAATTGGAGCATAATAGAAAACTGATTAACAGTAAAATTATAATATTTACAGAGTCAAAAGAAACAGCGGAGTATTTGCTGAAAAATCTTAAAAAGCTGTACGGTGAAAGAGCTGTTGCATTTTCCGGCATGAGCAGTATGAGATTAAAATCTGATATTGAGGATAGTTTCAATCCGAAAAATATCGGTAAGGGAAATGATAAATATGACTTGCTTATCACCACTGATATTTTGGCGGAGGGTATCAATCTGCACCGCTCAAATTGTCTGGTGAATTATGATCTGCCCTGGAATCCGACAAAGGTTATGCAAAGAGTCGGACGAATAAATCGTGTGGGTACGGAACATCAGCAAATATATGTGTTCAATTTCTTTCCGACAGCACAGTCAAGCAAACATCTTCCGCTAAAAGATCGTATCCTGGAAAAGATTCAGATTTTCCATGATACATTAGGTGAAGATTATAAATATATTTCTGACGAAGAAATTGTATCTCCACAGAAACTGTTTGATGAATTAACTTCAAAAATATCGGAAGAAGATGGTTCTAATCCCGAATTGGCTTATTTGGCTGAAATAAGAAAAATTCGGGATAATGATAAGGCTCTCTTTGAAAAAATAAAGAGGCTTCCCAAAAAATCAAAAACAGGCAGATACAGCGATATGGTAAACAATCATTCTACGCTGACATTTATCCGTAAGGGAGCATTGAAAGAATTTTATATTACTGATGAAGAAACAAAGCAACTATCTTTTATAGATGCAGTACATTATCTTGAGTGTGAACCGACAGAAAAAAGAATCAATGTTGGCAATACTTACTATGAACAGGTTGATTTGAATAGTAAGGCTTTTGATGAATCTTTGGTACAGGAAGAAGTGGCGGAAATCGGCAAAGCACAGCTGCTTGGCAATGACAGTAAAGTTGTGAAAATTTTAAAGATATTGCAAAATGAACCTACACTTACCGAAGAACAGGAAAATACAGTTGCTCGTCTTATAAAGGCTTATGAGAACGGTGATATTCCTCAAAATATTACAAAGAAAATTGTTAAGGAATTAAAAACTGTTCAGAATGATATGCTCGAATTATACAGTATTATCATATCAAATATACCCGAAAATTACTTGTTTGAAAGACAGAATGTTTTTTTGCAAATCGAAGGTGAAAAACAGGTTATTCTGTCATGTTATATGAAGGAGAGTAAACCATGAATATTCGTAAAGAACAGATATTTCAGGATACATTGCATGATGAATATAAGCATGAAAGTTTTATATTGTTCATCAGAGAAATGCTCAACAATGTTAATCTTGTAGCACCAAATAAACAGCTCAAAACATACAGCACTTTTTCGGCAGCGGTAGATTATTATTATCATAACGGAAATTATGTCAGTGAAGATCAGCAAAAAGTTGCTTTGTTTTCTGTGTGTCTGAAAAGTGATCCGAATCTTGAAAATGCTCGCAGTATGCAGAGAAACTTTGTAAAGTCACTTATCAGGGATATGGGTTATAAAGGGGCATTGGTGGCATTTTTTACAAGCGGTGATACTAAAAAATGGCGTTTTTCGCTTGTAAGAATAGATTATGAATTTTCAAACGGAAAACTCAGCGAAAAACTTACTCCGGCAAAAAGATATTCATATCTTGTCGGTAAAGATGAACCTTGTCATACGGCAATGGAACGACTGTTTCCGATATTTGAAGATGATTCTGTCAACCCAAGTCTTGACAGGCTGGAGGAAGCATTCAGCGTTGAAGCTGTTACCAATGATTTTTTCAGGCAATATCGTGAAAAATATCTTGAATTAAAAGAATATCTCGAATCAAATCAGCAGTTTGTAAAAGAGGCTAATGAAAAAGGATTTGACAGTGAACAGTTTGCTAAAAAACTTATGGGACAAATTGTTTTTTTGTATTTCATTCAGAAAAAAGGCTGGCTCGGTGTGGAGGCATTTCCGAAAATGCTGACAGAGAAAATTTATAAAAATGCTTTTTTTAGGTCAGGAGCAAAACCAAAACAAATTATGCCGTATGTTTATAAAAAATACAGTGACGGAAATTATTATCTCGATCAAAAGGCTTTGATGAACCTGTCAGAAGAAGATGAAACATTTTTGTCCACGCTGATAAAAGGAAATGCCTGGGGAACCGGTCCGAAAGACTTTATGAAAAGAAGTTTTGACGATGTTGTTAAAAAACAAGGCAAAAATTACTTTGATGACTTTCTTGAACCGCTGTTCTATACAGGACTGAATGAAAATCGTGGTGACAATGCCTTTTATCCGCCCTCACACAGACGCATACCGTTTCTGAATGGCGGTTTGTTTGAAGAAATGGACGGCTACGACTGGAAAAATAATAATTTTGAGATACCGAATGAATTATTTTCCAATGAAGCCGAGAAGGACAGAGAAGCTGACGGTATTTTAGATATATTCAACAGATATAACTTCACTATGGCAGAAGATGAGCCTATGGAACGTGAGGTTGCTATCGATCCCGAAATGCTTGGAAAGGTTTTTGAAAATCTGCTTGATGTCAAAGACAGAAAATCAAAAGGTGCATTTTATACACCTCGTGAAATAGTGCATTATATGTGTCAGGAGAGTATCATCAATTATCTTGCGAGCAAAACGAATATTTCCGAGAGTGATATAAGAAAATTTGTTCTGTACGGAGAATACTTTAAAGACGAAGATATACAAAAGACTACCGATGTTGACGGTAAAAAAGTATTTGACAAAACAAAAAAACTTGAAATTCCCGAAAGCATTTTCAGCTTTGAACATAATGTCAACAGACTGAAAGAAATTGATGATTTGCTCGCAAATGTAAAAGTTGTTGATCCGGCAGTAGGTTCTGGAGCGTTTCCGCTGGGTATGCTGAACGAAATTGTGAAAGCAAGAAATACTTTGACATCATATATGGCAATCGAAAAGAACAGCCGTCAAAGAAAAGACCTATATATTGAAAGAAATCCGTACCGTTTCAAGAGAGAAACTATAAGGGATTGTATCTTTGCGTGTGATATAGAGCCGAGTGCGGTTGACATTACCAAATTAAGACTGTGGCTGTCGCTTGTAATTGACGATCAGATAATGGAAATAGATGATGTTATCATGGACAGCTCCACAAAACCGAGAGAACTGCCGAATCTTGACTGCAATATCATCTGCGGAAACAGCCTTCTTGATGAGTTCATGGGGGAAAAACTGATAACCAAGAGCAGTGCCTTGAATAATCTGGGTGAATACTATCAAGGCACTTTGTATGATGAAAGCGTATATCAGACGATAAATGAAATAATCGCACTGCAAAGAAAGCTGTATGACGAGAAAGACCATGTAGAAAAAAATTCTCTCAAACGGCAGATACAGGAAAGATATGACAACATTATCCTTGAGCAACTCAAAGGTACAGATAAAGCAGAGGACAACTATTATCAGGCAATACAAAAGCCGTCCCGTCCGTTTATCTTGTGGCAGCTTTATTTTCCGAGAGTATTCAAGGAAAACGGCGGTTTTGATATAGTTATTGGCAATCCGCCTTATGGAGCTAAAATTTCTAATACAGAAAAAAAGATATATCAATCAAAATATTTGTGTACAAAAACAATTACAGGAAAACAAAAGGGCTCTACCGATACATTTTCATTGTTTATCGAAAAAGGACTAAATCTTATTGTTGAGAAAGGCTCTGTTTTGACATATATAGTTCCTATGAGTGTTACATCAAGTGATTCAATGACAGCATTGCATAATATTATCGAACAATGCTGTGATACCGTCAAAATATCTTCATATTCAAACAGACCTAAACAAATATTTGATGCAGCGTGTATAAGAACTTCTATTATTCAGCTCAGCAAAACGAGTACACCTATGAAACATCTGTATACCACAAAACTTATCAGAAGAACGGAAGAAAATACCATTGGAAACATTATCGAAACACTTTCTTTTGTGGATTCTTTTAAATTGAAATCATTTGGCAGATACCCAAAAATAGGTAATGACATAGAGTTTAATATTATTGATAAAATGATTAAAACGAGAAAAGTTTTAGGAGATTATGAAGATAATAGAAGTGATGTTTGTGTTTATTACAGAAAAGCAGGCGGAAGATATTTTAATGTAATGACTTCATATGAAACGGGTTCTTCGCAAGAAGCACCATACTATGTAATGAAAAAATATCATTTGGTAGTAGGGGCTATTTTAAGTACAACTCTTTTTTGGATGTATCAACAAGCGTATACAGATGGCTTGCATATTAAAAATTCAGAATTGATAGGTTATCCTATGCCCGATTTGGAAAAATGTGATAACGGCTTATTGAATCAGCTTGCTGAAGTGTATCAGCAATATCTTGATGATATTGAAAAAAATGTTGTCATTCACCAAACATCAACGTACAAAGTAGGCTCTTTCAAAGAATACAAAATAGTAAAATCAAAAGCATATATTGACAAGTTAGACGACATTGTTGGTAAACTTTACGGTTTGTCTGATGATGAAATAGAATTTGTTAAGAATTACGAAATCAATGTTCGTATGAATGAAAATTAGGAGGTGAACAAAATGGCAGACTTTAAATTTGAGATAAAAGAGGAAATAGGTGTGCTGTCCGAAAGCAACAAAGGCTGGAAAAAAGAACTGAACCTTGTTTCGTGGAACGGCGGTGTCCCTAAATACGACATAAGAGAATGGTCGCCTGACCACGAAAAAATGGGCAAGGGTGTTACGCTGACTGCTGACGAAATCGCTGAACTCAAAATGCTGTTGGATAAAATAGCAAAATAAATGAAATGACTTTTTAAGCGTCCCACAGACCGCTTGTGAGCCACTGTGTGCGATTATTTTGGATAAGTAGGGTAAAATTACCCGTCTGAAAGAAATATCACCAAAACGAGCCGTTTTCGGCAAAAAAAATATCGTCATCGACTGCCAAGTTTTCACGCAGTCAGTGACGATATTTTTGTGTATTCGATTGTTGTGACGATACCGTCACTTTCAAAAATCTTGATTATATCCGTGTTTTTTCTTTGTACGATAAAGCATTTTTCGCCCCGAAAATAATATCGTCATATCGTCATGGAACGATTATTTTATACATCGTTATAACGCCATTTTATTTCATTGTGTATATCCTCAATTTCATCTCCAAACCCCCAACCAATGTCCAATGATGAATAGTATACTTCATCAATTCTCTTTTTATTTTTGATATAATAGCTGTCATCCGTGAAACTGTTAATTTCATTAACAAAATTACGGTACATGGTTTCAATACTGTAATAAAACGACTCGTTTATATCTCCGTAGGTATTGGTAAATTCTACACCGCATTCCACATAATAAAGCATCAATTCAGCAAGATTTTCTTTATTATGACATATCTTCTTAAAATCGCTGATAACTTTTTTAGCGGCTTTTAAGGAGAAATTTTGAATTAAAAATGATTTGCTTATCTGTTTTTTGCATTCTTCAACAACTTGCTTTTCAGCATCATTACCGCATAACTCGATATCCAACATATCACGGCTTTGGGTACTGCCTTTATAGAGCCGGCAAATAAGATTAACCAATTCTTCTTTTTCCATCAGACTGAGCTGCTTTTTTAAATCTGTCATTTTCATCAATATCACCTATTTTTGAATCTATTTTAAAACAAAAACTGCATGACGCAGAATCATGCAGTTTTGGACGGAGAGTGAGGGATTCGAACCCTCGAGCCCTTTCGGACTACCTGATTTCGAGTCAGGCTCGTTATGACCACTTCGGTAACTCTCCATGTATTCAAATTCCAAAATTGAAATTTAAGGCTTATTCAGTTTTATTAGAATTTTCATTAGAACTGCCGTTTTTCTGTTGACGTGCAGACGGCTGTAAACCGCTTGTTATCGGCATTTCGGAGAAGTATCGCTGTAAAGTGGCGACAACATTTCGAGTCAGGCTCGTTATGACCACTTCGGTAACTCTCCATGTATTTAAATTCCAAAAAGGAGTTATGACCACTTCGGTAACTCTCCAAACAACTATATTATAATGACTTTTAGGCTGTTTGTCAAGGATTTTTTGATTGACTTTCAGAAAAAAATATGATACTATCGGCATGAAATTATTTTAGATATGGGGTTGGAATATGAGAAAGAGTAAAAGAAACGATTATTTATTGGGTGGTATATCGTTGTTTATAGGAGTGTATATGATACTGAGAACTGTACTTGATATTTTCAAGGAAGCTCACAACGGTGTATTGCAGGGCGGTTCACCTGTAGGCTTTGTATGGGGAATATCCATTATTATAGGTATCATTTGTATCATAGCAGGGGCAGTATCCGTGTATAGAGGCAAGAAAAAGCACTGACATAAAAAAGACAGGAAAATTTTATCCTGTCTTTTTTTATGTTCATTTATCAAGGGTTGCAGAGAAAGTATTGGTATTTTCGTCATAGGAGATGTTTATTGAAGCAATAACGGAATTACCGTCTGAAACGTGTATGAAAGTATTCTTGAATTCGGTGTCAAATGTCCAAAAAAAGTCCGTTTCTTCGGAAATTATAAAAGATGAGCCGTGTTCGGTAATTTCACCGCTTTTTTTATCCCATGTTACAAAGTAACCGCTTTCAGCCGTGACGGTTACAGGAGAGTATGTTGTAATCCCGAATTCTATTCCAATTCCTTCTGATGAACTCATCAAGGGGTTGAAGTCACCTTTTATTGTAACGGTTTTCTTTTCGGAGAGGGGTTCGGCTATTTCGGAAGCATATACTTTTATGCCTAAAAACATATTCTGAATGGATTCGCCTGAAGTACTGTTTTCATAATAGGGTTCTTCGGCATAAGCATAATGATCCGTCGGGGCAGGTTCGGGAGTGATATATTTACCTGCATTTTCTGCATCGTCTGTATCAGCAGACTTATTGATGTCGGTGGGGGGATTTCGGGGATTGGTTGGGGCATTGGGTGTATATTCGGATTTATTATTGTCGTTTGTTGGGAAAGTGCTGCTTTCTTGGAGAGTGTTCTGAGAAACGTCAGCCAAATGATTGGTTTGGTTATTTTGAATATCAACGGAGGAGTTATTCATTTGGAGTGCAGTAAATACAGCAACCCCTACTATAAAGATAGCTGCTATGCTTCCATAGAATTTGGGTGAAAGAAAGAATATTTTTTTCTTTTTGAATTGAGAAGCGTCGGCAAATTCTGATATATATTTATCGTCAATA
>ONIF01000089.1 GCA_900317795.1 uncultured Eubacteriales bacterium
AAAAATATGACTGTTATCATGGTATCTCAAAGAGTGGGTACTGTAAGATATGCAGATAAAATTATTGTTCTTGATAAAGGCGAACTTGTCGGAATAGGAAAACACAATGATTTATTCAATGAATGTAGTGTATATAAAGAAATATGTCTTTCACAGCTGAAAGCGGAGGAGGTTTTGAACAAATGAAAAACAAAGGCACTTTAAAACGTATTCTCAAATATGCCAAACCCTACCGTTCAAGCCTTGTATTCGCTATGATATTTGCACTTCTCTACGTTGTTTTGAATTTGACTGCACCCGTACTTGTCGGCTATGCGATAGACAATATTATTGAAAAAAATAATGTCAATTTCAATGAAGTTGCACAGCTTTTGTTAATGGTCGGTGTAACGGTGCTTGCCTGTGCGGTATTTCAATGGCTGATGGGACTTTGTATCAACACCGTCAGTTACGGTACTGTAAGAGATATGAGAAAAGATATTTTCAAAAAATTCAATACCGTTCCCCTTAAATACATTGACGGTCACCCTCACGGTGATTTAATAAGCCGTATGATCAATGACGTTGACGCTGTCGGTGACGGTCTTTTACAGGGAATTACTCAGCTTTTTTCGGGACTTGTCATGATTATTTGCACCCTCGGCTTTATGATTTTTATCAATTTCTATATTGCACTCGTTGTTGTGATAATCACTCCGCTTTCCATGTTCGTGGCAGGGTTTATTACAAAGCTTTCTCAAAAGCAATTCCGTGAACAGTCCAAAACGCAGGGCGAAATCAGTTCCTATATTGAGGAATACATTGGACAACAAAAAGTTGTCAAAGCCTTTGGATATGAGGAACGCTCTCAGGAGGATTTTGAAGAAATCAATGCACGTCTGCTTGAATGCGGCAAAAAAGCACAATTCTACTCCTCTCTTGCCAATCCAAGCACACGTTTTGTAAACGGCATTGTCACAGCCGCTGTCTGCACAGTCGGCTCTGTCAGTGCCATTCAAGGCACACTTTCTGTCGGTCAAATTTCTATGTTTATCACCTATGCCAATCAATATACAAAGCCTTTTAACGAAGTCACGGGAGTTATACCTCAGCTTCAATCGGCTCTGGCAGGGGCGGCAAGAGTTTTTGCACTTCTTGATGAAGACAATCAACTTCCCGACAGCGAAAACAGCATTGATATGAAAGAATGCAAGGGCAAAATTGATATTGACGGTGTTAATTTCTCCTACGTTCCCGAAAAACCGCTTATCACGGATTTTAATTTGCACGTAAAACCAGGTCAGAATGTTGCAATAGTAGGTCCTACGGGCTGCGGAAAAACTACTCTTATCAATCTTTTAATGCGTTTCTATGACGTAAACAGCGGTGACATTAAAATTGACGGCACAAGCATTTATGACATAAAAAGAAACTCCCTGCGTTCACTTTACGGAATGGTTTTGCAGGAAAGCTGGCTTTATAATGCAAGCATAAGAGATAATATCGCCTACGGAAAGCCCGATGCAACTCTTGACGAAGTGAAACAAGCTGCAAAATTTGCGTTTATAGACCACTTTATTGAACGTCTGCCCGATAAATACGACACTATCATTACAGAAGACGGGGCAAACCTTTCACAAGGTCAAAAACAGTTGATGTGTATTGCAAGAGTGATGTTATGTGACCCCCCTATGCTTATTCTTGATGAGGCTACTTCAAGTATTGATACCCGTACCGAAATTAAAATTCAACGTGCCTTCAACAAGATGATGGAAACAAGGACAAGTTTTATTGTTGCACACAGGCTTTCCACTATCAAAGAAGCTGATATTATTCTTGTCATGAAAGACGGCAATATTATCGAACAGGGCAGCCACTCCGAACTTATGGAGAAAAAGGGCTTTTACTTCACGCTTTACAACTCACAGTTTGCCAAAACAATTAGCAATTAGCAGTTAGCAATGAGCAATTATTTAAAAAAAGGGTGACTTTATGAGTATGGAAAGAATTGATAAAATATTGTCTTCACAGAATATCGCAACGAGAAGTGAAGCAAAAGAACTGATAAGAAAAAAGAAAATTTGCGTCAACGGCAAAATCGTCTTAAAGCCCGATGAAAAATGCAATCCCGAAACAGCAGAAATTTCTGTTGACGGAAAATTGATTTCTTTTAAAAAGTACGTCTATATTATGATGAATAAACCGTCGGGAGTGCTTTCCGCAAGCAATGACAAATATGCAAAAACCGTTATAGACCTCCTGCCCAAAGAATTGCAGAGAAAAGGACTTTTTCCTGCGGGGCGGCTTGATAAAGATACAGAGGGATTTATTTTAATTACAGATGACGGTGAATTGGCACATAAAATGCTTTCACCGAAAAGTCATGTCTATAAGCTTTACAAGGCTGTCGTTGACAAAATCCTTACTGACGAAGATGTGACGGCTTTCAAAAACGGTATCAATGAATTTCTGCCTGCGGAAATGAAAATTATTGATGAACATACCGCACTTGTGGAAATATGCGAGGGGAAATTTCATCAGGTTAAAAAAATGTTTCAAGCTGTCGGGGCAAATGTCACTTATCTCAAACGCCTCCGCATAGGCGGTGTTTGGCTTGATGAAACACTTGAAAAAGGAACTTTCAGAGAACTTTCCCCAAAAGAACTCCATGAACTTTTATGTACTAAGCACGGCATTTGACTGTTATTTTGATATGCAAAATAGACAAATTTGTTTGCTATTTTTTGGTTTATGTGAATTATACCTAAACTATTCATTTAGATTTTAGTAAAAAAAAGTATTTTATTTTCCGAGAAAATCTGTTATAGTTATATTGTTGAATATTGATTTCAAATTACGCTTTTGATATAGCGAATAAATCGGGAGGTATTAACCAAATGGCTAGTGTATCATTGAAAAATGTTTACAAGATCTATGACGGCAATGTTGTAGCTGTAAACGACTTTAACCTTGAAATTGAAGACAAGGAATTTATCATCTTCGTTGGACCGTCCGGCTGCGGTAAATCAACAACTCTGCGTATGATTGCAGGTTTGGAAGACATCTCTAAGGGCGAACTTCACATTGGTGACGTTCTTGCAAACGACATCTCTCCGAAAGACAGAGATATTGCAATGGTTTTCCAGAACTATGCTCTTTATCCCCACATGACCGTTTTCGATAATATGGCATTCGGTCTTAAACTGCGTAAAACTCCCCCCGAGGAGATTAGAAGACGTGTTGAAGAAGCTGCACGTTCTCTTGATATTGCACATCTGCTTGAACGTAAACCGAAGGCTCTCTCCGGTGGTCAAAGACAGCGTGTTGCTCTCGGTCGTGCTATCGTTCGTGACCCGAAGGTATTCCTTCTCGACGAACCGCTCTCCAACCTCGACGCTAAGTTGAGAACTGCCATGAGAACCGAAATTTCCAAGCTCCACAAAAGACTTGGCACTACTTTCATCTACGTTACACATGACCAGACAGAGGCTATGACAATGGCTGACCGTATCGTTGTTATGAAAGACGGCTTCATTCAGCAGGTAGATACTCCTCAGAACCTCTATGAAAGACCTTGCAACCAGTTCGTTGCAGGATTTATGGGTACTCCCCAGATGAACTTCATAGACGCTACCATCGTTCGTTCGGGTGATGATTACGGCATTCACTTCGGCAATTATACCATTCCTCTCCCCGAGTCAAAGAATAAGAAAAATATTCTTTCTCACTTTGTCGGAAAAGAAGTTGTTCTCGGTATCCGTCCCGAAGATGTTCATGATGAGCCCGAATTCCTTGAGAGATCCGAAGAAAGCATTATCGAAGCTCAAGTTGAAATTACAGAATTGATGGGTAATGAAATTTACATCTATCTGAATATCGAAGGCACATCTGCTATTGCCCGTGTTGACCCGTCATCTACTGCAGAAGCAGGCGAAGTTATCGAAATCGCATTTGACGTTGAGAAAATACACATCTTCGATAAAGAAACAGAAAGAACCATCACTAACTGATTTTCCCTTTCAGTTTTATAAAAAAAGTCTGCACATATTCTTGTGCAGACTTTTTGTTTATACAAGATTTTTGATGTACTTGAAAACGGGCTTTCTGTACCACTTCATTTTTGAGTAAATACGTGAAGACACTTTTTGATATATTGCTTCTATAAACTCACGGTTTTTCTCGGAATTTGCCTCACTGTCGGGCGAAAAGCTGTCCTCACACAAAATTTCAAACATCTTTTCCGCATCTTCCTCCGATACGTCGGGAAAACTTTCACTTAATCTTATGTAAAAATCCGACTCCGAACCGTTATATTCCATCAGCATATTTTCAAAATGTATCGCTCTGATGAGCCTGTCAAATATTACTCGACAGTCAACCGTATTCGGCTTTTGCGATACGGTCTTTTTGCGTTTCAAAAATATAAACAATACTCCTCCCCCGATAACTGCAATCACTCCAATTATCAAAGTCACCGTCACGGGTGTGTAGTCCATTTCCGAAATACGGTTTTCTTCTTCAAGCTTTTCGGCAGCTCTGTCACGGAATGTCCAGTTATTCTCGGACATTATTTTTTTCATCTTATCCGCATTGTATCCCGGATATTCTGTAAATAACTTTCCGCTTTCGTCGGGTGTAACATCAACAGGCACCCAGCCGTAATCTTTTAAAAATATCTCTGTCCATGAATAAGAATGACCATCAGTGATATTGGCAGTAAAGCCATTTTCCGATTTTTCAAAATCATCGGGTTTTACGATAAAGCCCGAAACATATCTCGCAGGTATGCCGTACATTTGATACATCAAAGT
Organism: uncultured Eubacteriales bacterium; assembly: GCA_900317795.1. Lineage (GTDB taxonomy): Bacteria > Bacillota > Clostridia > Oscillospirales > Acutalibacteraceae > UBA1213. Next base: position 4,791 of record ONIF01000089.1, read on the forward strand.
TGCCGCTGACGCAAAATATATACTGTCGCCTTTTCCGCTGCCGAATAAAAAATAATCCACTGCATCTCTGTCAAACGGTACGACACCCGTTTTTTTCGTAAACTCCGCTTTATTCTGCAAAGTGCATACAATAAAAGTCGTTATATCGTCAAGATGTTCCAAAGGCGTTTTTTCACACAACTCTTTTAATGAGGCATTACTGTTTTCGGGATATTTTGTATATTCCTCTCCTATCCTCTTTATATACGCATCTACAAGCATTTCTACCTGTATATTATATTTCCAGTAATTTTTCATGTTCACGCCTTCCGCATAGGCAAAGTTATTTGAATAACCATTCTCACCTATGCGGTGATTAACTCTTATTCTGCCCTCACTGTACTGGGAATAATACGGTGTACATACTGTACTGTATGTTTCATTCATCTCCGTCATATCTGCATGAAATTTTTCTTTACTCGCATCATTCATCATACTGTAATTATAGTATATATCCGATATGGGGTCGGACGTATTTTTCATTATAGTGGAATAATCTCCGTTGATGGACTTTATCACGTCCATCATAAACGGCTCCTGATAGACACCCCTGTCTTTGTTTACATCACTTTCGGGCGGTTCTATGAATGCCGACTTCCATGCACCGTTCTCATATTTTCCTCCCTGAAAGCCATGCATATATATCGTCGTCTTTGGCACTTTATCCACTTTTACGGTCATCAGCGTATTCCCTGTATAAGTCAATTCCGAAAGATGTATTTTTCCCTCTGCCGTGATGCCCTCCGGAGCAAGATTGGCTGTAATGCTCTCCACCAATGCTGCAGTCGTATCACTTATTATCTCCGTTGCCTTTCCCGTTGAGTCAAAAAGCTCTTTTTCAACTATGTTCTCTATCGGAAAGGCGGGTACAATCGTCACTATGATTACCGCTATCGCTATGAGAGTGCTTGCAACGGAGATTTTGCTTCGGTCATTCATTCGGAATGTATCTCTTCCGCTTCGGCTCTCCGTCATATTTACTATAACAAACGCTATATTGAATATTACACCCAGAATGACAGTGATATAGCCGAATTTCAAATTCATCACGGGTGCAAATACTATCAGTCCGAACGATACAAAAAGCACTAACCAATGACTTCTTAAAATAAACTCAAACGAAAATAATACAAATACTACCAGTATCAGCCCCGATATTATCAGCGGTGCGGACAAGTTCAGCACTTCTCCCGAAAATGCCTGCCTTGTGACACTCCACACCTCGGGCACAAATATGACTACCGTTGCAAGCGACATGATAATTGATATTACCGCAAATATCCTTGTATGGAAAAAGTAAAAATACCATAGAAACACACTCAATACAGACAAAAACATTGTCATATATATGTACATCTGATTTTCAACCGTCACATTGTCGCCTATTCCGAACAGCACCCCGACAAGCCCCGTTACAAAAAATAACAATAATACAGGCGACCTGTCCAATGCCCTTCTTCTGCGTCTTTCATCACGACGCATATTCCTGTTTGTGTACTCTCTTTGAGTAGTGATTTTGATTTTTTTAATAATAATCACCTGCCCAGTCTGAAAAACTCATCACTTAATTCCGCTTCAAGAGTTTCCCTGTGAAATCTGAATACAGCCCTGTTCATGAAATACCATTCCAATTTCGTATTGATTATCATTGACTTCTTGTCCAGATTTCCTATTTCATTATAAAAAGTGTCCTTTGTGCATATCACTTCGGAATGATACAATCTCGAAAGCAAGTCCCTTGCCTCCTCCTCATTCGTCACCGTCATGTCTTTTATTCCCATAAATTCGCTGTCGTACCAATGCACTTCCAGCATGACTTCATGCCTTATCAGCGTCATTATGATTGAAAAAATTATCTCATAGAATGCGTCCATGTAGTCCATTGTAGGCGGTTCGTCACCCGACGTGTCAAGCACCATGTCAAAAATATAGTCGTTCTCTTTTTGATATTCCTTTACCCATAACTCGCCTGTCCTTGCACTATAATTAAAATGTATATGCCTGAACAAGTCGCCCTCACGGTATTCTCTCAAATTTCGTATTTCACTGTGGTCGTCACCTTTTTTATTCGAGCTTGTATCTGCAATCGGGTCTTCATCATACATTCCCAGTATCGGCAGTTCTATCAGCATATTTTTAGCCGTAGGCATTACCAATATTTCTCTCTGCTGGCTGAGCTTTTTTGAACCCGAAAATATCGACAAATAGTCATATACTCTGACTTTCCTCAGACTTACTCTTATCAGTCCGCAATAAGGGGCTGTAAAGTAAAACTCCGATACATTGGCATCATTATGCCTTTTTCCCATGGCACTTCCGCAAAACTTCTTTTTTACCGCCCTGTCAAACGGATATTTCATGGAAAAAAATATCTTAAACTTGTTCACGGGAAAATTGCTTGTATTCTCCGTTTCAAACCTGTAAACACGCTCTATATTTTTAAAAGCAATATCCTCTTGTTTGGGTATGGTAACTTCCGTATGCCTTGTAAGATACCATGAAAGAACTATCAGCACAACGGCAGATATGGCAAGACCGATTCATACTGCTTCGCCAGTGCGGTTGCAAAGTACCATGCAATCATCATGTTGACGTAGTATTCCTCCGACCTGACCTCGGC
>ONIF01000033.1 GCA_900317795.1 uncultured Eubacteriales bacterium
TTTTTCTCTCTCTTTGTGCCCTTGTCAGATTTTTTATCGTATGCGTCAGGTTCAAAGAGCAAGCGGACATCTTTCCAATGCTTACCCGAACAAGAGTCATGGAAGCATTTGTAGCCGATAGAGCCATCAGGCTGTTGGAGAATTGCTGCGTCCTTTCCCTTATGGCTTTCATCAAACAAGCAATGTTCAAGAATGTATTTGACTTTACCGTTTGGAGAGTTCTCAATGCTCTTGACAGGGATATTATGTTCTGAGATGAATTTCTGTAAATCGAATTTTCCCTTTTTGCTTTTCGGTATGCTTTCAGGAACGTCAACAGACGGCTTATTTTCTTCCCATTCAGCCGATAATGCTTGAAGTAATGTAAAATCATTAACAAGTATTTCAGAGGGCGTAGACGGCTCAATATACGCTTTCCTGTGCGGTCTTTCGGGAGTAGTTGCACCTTTCTGTGCAATCGTTCCCCAAAGCTTACAAATGCGGGCAGGATTGAATACTGTTGTGTCTACTTCCACTTTCTCATCGCTGAACTTGTCGGACAAAACTTTCAAGGCATTCTCAAAGACGGAAACATTCTCGGGAGTGTTCGGAACATCAAAGCGATAAACCAAATGCACACCGTTACCGCTCATGGCACAAATAGGTTCTGCAAATCCACGCTTGAACATGAAGTCACGAATAGCTTTTGATTTTTGTTTTGCAAGTATCAGTTCTTCTTCCGAACTGCTGACACCCGACAAGCGTTTCGGATCTAAATCAATTAAGAGCCAATGTAAAGCTGTGACTTCATTGTCCTTTGTTGTTGGGTTGGCACTTTCAATGAAGCAATCGTGTTGTTTACGAGAGTAACATGACATATTTATCGGATTGAGAGTAATGAAAATGTTAGAAGCTTTTGCTGTCGGTGTACGGGAATTCCAACTCGGACGAAAATCTTGTAAAGCCTTGATAGCAGTATCAGCATTTGTGAAGTAACCGCTTGCGTTGTAACTGCCGTTAATCAGACGGACTTCAAAAAGTTCTCCGCTTGAATGTAAGAGGTGAACTGCTTTGTTGATGTTGCTGTTATCCAAAATAAACAGGGACATAAAAATAACCTCCGTAAAAATATTTTTTACGAGGTTGCGACGGTATAACACTTGATTTTTTTTTTTGGTTATGTTACAATTAGTCCATGAAAGTAAATAATCAAAATAAAAACAGATGGTACATTGAGTTGCAACCTCTTTGTATTGTTGAGGGTAGTGGTTTTGGAAAGGTCGCTACCCTCTGTTTTTATTATAAACCATTCTCGAAATTTTTTCAATTAAAATTTGACAATATCTTCTAAAAATTCTTTTGTCCTAAAAATAATTCTGTACAAGAATTAAAAATGTTTGAGAAATATAGAGATATGCAAGCATAGATTTTGTATATACAAAGTACATACAAAATCGCTTGATGGTGAAATCCCCACGCCCCATTACTTTTTATATTTGATACAAAGTAAAATCGCTTTCGCTCACCCACTCATAAAAACAGAAAACAGTTTTTTATTTTTTCTCTTATCAACGTTTTGCAAATTTGAAAATATTTTGTTTCAGACGTTTTGAAGAAATCCTGAATTACAAAATTTTTCAGATGGACGGAGATAAAAATTTTTCGTAAATCAAAATCTATGGAAAACCTGTACTTGCAACCATTGAGAGATTTGAGTAAAATGGAATTACAGTTTCACCGGTAGAGAGGGAAAGAAAATGGAAATGACAATTAAACAGTTGGCAGATGAACTCGGTGTAAGTAAGACCACCGTCAATAGAGCTGTAAGAAAGTTAGGTTGGAAAGATGAACTTTGCAAAGTTGGGAACAGATATATTTTTTCGGAAACACAAATCTTACAGCTTAAGAAAAAAATATTAGAGAGCTATGGAGAAGAAGTGCAACAATCGCAACAGTCGCAACAGTCGCAACAATCGCAACAGTCGCAACAATCGCAACAGTCGCAACAATCGCAACAGTCGCAACAATCGCAACAATCGCAACAATCGCGCAACAGTCGCAACAATCGCAACAGTCGCAACAATCGCAACAGTCGCAACAATCGCAACAGTCGCAACAATCGCAACAGTCGCAACAGCCGTATACAATTTTAGAAAAACAAATATTTGTACTCAATCAGCAATTAAATATTAAGGACAATCAAATTAAACTGTTACAAGAACAACTCATAGCTCAAAGCAGACAGCTTCAGCTTTTACAAGAGCAACTTACGGCAAAGGACAATCAGATCGGACAGATTACTGTCGCAATGGAAAATCTGACAACTGCCTTGACTGCTGCACAGGCTCTTCATGCAGGAACTATTCAGAAACAGCTTACCGAACATTCCGAAAGTATAGAGCAGTCTTCCGAACCGGAACAGCCGAAACAAAAGCAAAGTTTGCTTTCAAAATTATTCGGCAGAAAAGAAAGCTGATATTTGACAGGGTGGTAATTATTCTTGCTTTATAAACCCTTGTATGATATATTAATAACATCTTGAAACGGATAGGAAAGATTATGAATGGACAGACTTACACCCGAACAACGAAAGAAAAATATGCAAGCCGTTAAAAACAAAGACAGCTTGATAGAACTTATGTTAAGAAAAGAACTTTGGTCACGAGGATTGAGGTACAGAAAGAATTACACCAAAATAACGGGAAAGCCCGATATAGTATTCATCGGTAAAAAAGTAGCTGTTTTTTGCGACAGTGAATTTTGGCACGGTTACGATTGGGAACGTAGAAAAGACGACATCAAATCCAACAGGGATTTTTGGATACCCAAAATCGAAAGAAATATGCAACGAGATACGGAAGTTACTCAAGCCTTGACAAATGACGGATGGCTTGTATTGAGGTTTTGGGGAAATGAAATAAAAAAACATTTATCCGATTGTGCAGATAAAATTGAAAAGGCGGTTAAATCAAGATGAACAAATTCAAATCCATTGACCTGTTTGCAGGAATAGGCGGTATTCGTTTAGGCTTTGACAAAGCATTCGGCGATGATATAGAGACCGTTTTTGTAAGTGAATGGGATAAATATGCACAGCAAACTTATCGTGCAAATTTTCATGATGATTTTGATATTGCCGGTGATATTACTGCAATTAAAGAGGAAGATATTCCGAATTTTGATATATGTCTTGCCGGATTTCCTTGTCAGGCATTCAGCGTGGCAGGAAAACATCAGGGATTTAATGATAATTACAAGGGACTTTGCAGAGGGACATTATTCCTTGACGTTGTGCGTATATGCGAATATCATAAGCCAAAGGTCATTTTCTGTGAAAATGTAAAAGGGCTGGTAATTCACGATAAAGGAAATACACTGCGTATAATAAAAAAGGCTTTTGCCGATATAGGATATAAGGTATTTACAAATAACGATACCACTTTGAACAGCAAAAATTTCGGTGTTCCTCAAAACAGAGAAAGAATATACATTGTTGCTTTTCGTAATGATATAGCACCCGATAATTTTGAATTTCCGCAAGGAACGGACAGCACAAAAACTATCAGAGATATAATTGAAGAAAATCCTGTTCCTGCCAAATATTATTTGAGTGATGTATATTTGGAGACGTTAAAAAGACATCGTGCAAAGCATGAAGCAATGGGACACGGGTTCGGATATGAAATTCGTGATTTGGACGGGATAGCTGGTACAGTTGTTTGCGGAGGAATGGGCAGGGAAAGAAATTTGATAATTGATAAACGTCAAACTGACCTTACTCCAACCACCCACATTAAAGGAAAAATCAATACGGAAGGTATAAGAAAGATGACACCGAGAGAATGGGCAAGATTGCAAGGGTTTCCCGACACATTTGTACTTCCTCTTGCCGATGTACATTTGTACAAACAGTTTGGCAACAGTGTAACTGTGAATGTAATTGAAGAAATAGCTAAAAAGATAAGAGAGGTTTTGAAAATGCCTACAAGCAAAAAAGAAAGTAAGAGTAAGGGTAAAAATAAAGGCGAATGGTCAGAAATATATATTTTTTTCAAATTGATTGCTGACGGTCGTGTTTATGTAGCCGACAAAGATATGAATAAACTTAAAGATGTTTTTTTGGATATTATCAGTATTATAAGAGAAGAAAAGAAAGGCTTTGAATACCGATACTTCCCCGGGGATAATGTGAGAATAACTTTGAACGGTGATGAAGTAAAAATCGTGGATGTACAGCAATTTGTTATTTTTATGAAAAAAGTATGGGCAATGATAACAACAAGCAACAGTACAACATTCAATGATGATGAAATAACAGATTTTTTGAAGTCCGTTTACATAGAAAATATTACTTCTCCTCCGCAAAAGAAAACGGATTACTTCGGAGGTACGGAAGATATTGTTCTTGATACGGTCGATTATCGTTCAGGTGTAAGCAGGATTATGGGCTTTTCTTGCAAGTCGGATATTGATGCAGGTTCAACTTTGTTTAATGCAAGCGGTGATAATACCAACTTTATTTACGAGTTAAAAGGTGATATGAATGATGATATAATGAATAATTTCAACTCTCTTTTTAAAGAAGTGAATAAAAAGGGTGAAACCAAATTCGAAGTTGCAACCGGTGACAGAATGAAATATTTAAAGGAAAAAGGAATCGATATCGATTTCGTGAAAACCGCTACATCTGTTTCGGGACAAAATCTTATCCGCTGTTGCGGAATGGAAATGCCGTTGCTTGTTGCAGGAATGCTTAAATATTACTATTACGAATAAATATTACTATTACGAATGCTGTGCTTCCTCCAAAATTGCAACTTTGGATAAATCGGTTAAATATCTTGCCGAAAATGACTATGTACATTACGGATTTGATAATCTTTATGATACTTACAGAAGTAAAGTGACCACGTTACTGTATGCAATGTTTACAGGCTTGCGTTTTGCTAAATCGTGGTCGGGCAGGTCTGATGTAAACGGAGGTTATATAGTTGTAAAAAAAGACGGAGACGTTGTGGCGTTCCATTCGTGTATAGCTGATGAATTTAAAGATTTTTTGTTAGAAAAGCTCAATTTTGAAGCTCCGTCATGTTCAAGACATAAATATATGTATATTTATAAAGACGAACAAACAGGGAAATATTACTTAAAACTTGCCCTGCAATTCAGATTTAAATTGTTATCGGGTAACAAGTAATGAAAGTAATAAGCTTGTTTTCGGGCATAGGAGGAATTGATCTCGGATTTTTGCAAGAGGGTTTTGAAATAGTATGGGCAAATGACAGTAGCCATGAGGCGTGCATTACTTATCGTCACAATTTGGGCGAACAATTCATAAAGGAAGATGATATAAGAAATGTTGATGTAAGTCAAATTCCCTCTGCCGATATTTTAATTGCTGGCTTTCCTTGTCAGCCTTTTTCGGTGATGGGCTATCAAAGAGGTTTCAACGATCCGAGAGGTAACCTGTTTTTTGAGATTGCAAGGATAATCGAAAGTAAGAAACCCAAAATCGTATTTTTGGAAAATGTAGAAAATTTGATGTTTCATGATAATGGGAAAACTTTTCTTGTTATATATAATACACTTGCTACTCTCGGATACGGGGTGAAGTACAAAGTAATGAGTGCGACGGAGTATGGCAATATTCCGCAAAAGCGTTCAAGAATTTTCATAACAGCATTCTCGGATTATGATATGCTTGATGTTTTTTCATTTCCTCAACCGACCAAACTAACTGTTGGCATTGATGATATAATAAATCGTAATGTAAAACATGATTCGATTTACTACTATGACGAAAACAGTAAATATTACAATATACTGAACCAACGTATAAAGGATAAAACAGGTATATACAGAATTGATGACAGCGGTATAGCAAGGCGAAAATATGATATATGTCCTACTTTGAAAGCAAATATGGGAACGTATCACGATAGAGTGCCTGTAATACGGGATAATTTCGGCATAAGAAAGCTTACACCTTATGAATGTCTTGCGTTTCAAGGTTTTCCGTCCAAATATAAATTCAGGGGAATTTCTCTTTCTGCTGCTTATAAACAATGCGGAAATACAGTTGTCGTTCCCGTCGTGAAAAGAATTGCTCAAAAAATAAAAATGCTTTATTGACGAGCATAATAAAAAGCAAAGCATAAAAACAAAGTGTGCAATTTTAAGGTTACACACTTTGTTTATATTTTTGCTTATACAGTTTTTCGACAAAGGCATAATGTTATTTGTGAATGACTTACTTTTTGGCTCTCGTAATGCCACCAACATTATCTTCATTTGAATTGGAGAAGATAGGTTTATTATTGTTCTGAGTTTGAGTGATCCCTCCAATGCCAGATGTGGAATTATCATTAGTTTTGTTTCTTGTAATGCCGCCGACATCAGATGAAGAATTTTCTCTTGTAATACCACCGACTTTTGTTGTATCTCCATATACAGTATCTTTATATTTCACACTTGAAGATATAGGCATTAATTCCTTTTCATCAGAAAAACATCCCCAAGAGTTGATAATATAGTCTTTTGTAAAAAAATTGTTTATACCGTCATGGATACCGATAAACATTACCTTGAGCATAACGTTACGTGGTTTAGCAATTACAATTCCATAAAATCTTTGAAGTGATTTTGAGAATAATTTTGAACTCTGTGTCTTAACGGATTGAATAACATTTGTATTTTCTTCTTTTTGCAGTTCAAGCAGCTTGGAAGAGTATTTTGATATATATTCAGAGTCTGCTTTTTTGAATTTTCCTGCGATTGAAGAACAATAAAAGGAATATATTGTTCCTATTTCATAATATTCTAAAGGATATCTGGAATCGTATGAATCTATATTTCTCATATTATGTACCTCTCAATCTAAAATGTACTGTTATCTTTTTGTAAATGAATATCAAAGCCATGATACCGAAAAGGAATAAAAGCTGTTCATTTACCTCTGTGAGTTTCAAAGTATATTCACATACATTGAGCATATCTTCAATACCGTTGAAAGTACAACGGCATATCGTTCTGTTTGCATCAGACGGAATATTCTCTATCAAACCGCTTATCATAGAATTTTCCGTAATATCCGAAAGCGGTTTGAAGATAGCAAGGATAATATTCAGCACCGAAAGCACGGCTATTCTGGCATAACTGTTATTACCTCTTACAAAAACATTTCTTGTTACAGCGGTTGTTTGAACCGCAACTGATGATGTTCTCGTCATAAAAATCTTCTCCCTTTCTTTTGATGTTTTTTTAAATTATAACTTTTTAAAAAAAAGATTTTGAAAGGGGGAAGATATTTATGTTGTTCCCTGTCGGCTATAAATGTTTTCCGTGCAGTTGCACAAAATTTTTAAAAAAAGAATTGAAAAATTGTATCTAAAATGCTATAATATTCAAAAACAAAATGAAAGGAATGAAGATGATTTGTTGAATACGAAAAAAATATTTATGGCTGTACTCGGCACATTGACTGCCGTTCAAATAGGTACAGTCATGGTATCCGCCGTAAATACCGACAGGAATATCATGCAGAATGACTATCTTAATTTGTATATCGGACAGGATACCGACAATTTCGGACGCTATCAGCTTTCCGCAAACAAGGGCGACCTTGAAAACAGTCTTGATGACGGAAAAAATTTGATGTATGAGAATTTTTATTCTTCATACTCCACTGTTGTCGTCAATGGAAAGTCATATCATTTCGGAGAGGGTGAAACGGTTACAGCACCCTACTATGACAGTGACAGGAATGTTTGTATCACCGTACAGAAATTCGGAGATGTTGAAGTGACACAAACTCTGAAATTTGCGGACGGCATGAAAACAGGTCATGAAGATATGCTGTTTATAGGGTATTCCGCTAAAAATACGGGAGCGGAAGATGTATTGCTCGGTTTTAGGATTATGATAGACAGTCAGCTTGATAAAGATGACAAATGCACTCTTTACGTTGACAGTGCCATGCTGGACTTTGAAAAGGAATATAAAGACTCTATCCCGCAACAGTGGTCTGTTGTATCTTCTGACGGAAATATTACGGCTTACGGAAAAATCAATACAATACCCGACAGTATCATATTTGCCGACTGGTCATCTCTCTTTGATAAAAAATGGGATTACCGTGCAGAATCCGCCAAAGATATAAATGACTGTGCGGCGGCACTTGTATGGAATAATCAAATTATTTCCTCAAAAGAAACAAATGAATATTCCGTTTATTACGGTGTAAAAAACAAGTCTGCGGAAACACCCCCCGAAAATTCCGAAATATCGGAAATATCAGAAGTATCAGAAATTTCGGAAATATCGGAAGTTTCCGAAATATCGGACGTTTCCAAAATCACGGAAAATTCACAAGTTTCAGAACACAGTGAAGTATCGCATAAGGGAGAGAGTATTTTTACAGGTGATAACGGAAATATCCTTGCAAGTGCATTCATAGCATTTGCGGCAGCTTTAACAGCCGTATTCTTCACTTCAAAGAGAAAGAGAGGCGGAAAACATGATTAAAAAGAAATTTAACAGAACCCTTGCCGTCATATTATCGGCAATTCTTACAGTTTCCACCGGTATTCCGTCCGTATCGGCTGTATATGAAAATACCTATCCTGACGGCATAGACTGCGTGCTTGTATCAGATGACAACGCCGTTTTCAACGTGGAAAAGGCTGATGTAGACGGCAGTATATATGCACATGACGATATTATTTTCTACGGTTCGAAAACTATGAAAATAAACGGTTCTGCCAATGCACACGGCTCTGTATCGGAAAATATTTCATTTTCCGAAACGGACAGCACGGCATATCAAATACCCGACTTTTCTGACTCGATAGAACATAATGTCAACTATTCCAAGCATTTTCAAGAAGATATTGAAATATCGGAAACACAGCTTTCAGTTTCTGAAAATTTCCTCATAGACGGAAATTTTACTCTTGATGAAGTTACTCTCAACGGTATGGGATATATTACGGCTGAAAATAATATCACTCTGAACAGTATCAAAAATAATTGTGAATACCTTGTTTTATACTCGAAAGACGGAAATATTATTATAAACGGCTCTAAACTGACAATAGACGGTATAATATACGCTCCCAAAGGAAAAGTTATTTTCAACGTAAAAAATCTCACCGTAAACGGCGGTATATATGCAGAGGACGTTGAATTTAACGGTACGGAACTTTACTTGAATAAAGTTGATAATTATGATGACCTTGTAAGAGAACAGCTTAAAGTTGATGCAGGTGCTGACAGGGAAATTTATGTCGGCGAAAATCTCTTGTTTGAAGGCAGTGCCAACTATGAGAATGTAAGCTACCAATGGAGCGGAGATAAAAGCATTGTATTTGAAAATGAAAACAGTCAATCAACTTCGGCTGAATTTACGAAAACAGGCACTTATACAGTTACGTTGACAGGACGACTTCACAATCTTTCCGACAGTGATACTCTTTCCGTGAAAGTAAATCCCGACCCGTCAAGGACATTTACAAGTGATAGTGATTTCAATTCGGGAAATTCGTCAGATATTGCCGTAAAGAATGACAGCATTATGCTTGAAAAAGGTAAAAAGAATGTTTCAGAGATAAAAAAGAGTTATACTTCTGACGGTGTAAGCGGTGTAAATATAGACAGCACTGTTTCAAAAGATAAAATCACATCTTCATCTGAAAGTATAGATATAAGTTATGACCTTAAGGGCGTGAGAAACAGTGTTACCACAGAGGGAATAGACTTTGTATTTGTCATAGACAATTCGGGAAGTATGTGGGGCGAGTATCTCAGGAATGCACAGGAGGCAGCTAAAACGATACTCGGCTATATGCACGAGGGTGACAGATATGCTATTGCAGATCTGGGCAGAGTGCATATCGGTTTCACAGACGATAAAGAACTCATTGAACAGGAAATTAACAGAGTCAGCAGTGGCAGTGGTTCAAGTGAAGCAGATGACGGTGTAGACATTGCCAACAAGCTGTTTGATGAACAGAGTTCACCCGAAAGACAAAAATATATAATTCTCCTTGCAGACGGCGAAACGGACAAATACTCTATGGAAACCATGCGACAGTATGCAAGAGATGCCGCCGAAAGAAATATAAAAATATTTTCTCTTGCCATGCGTAACGATATACAAAATATGCAAGAGGCGGCTATAATCACAAACGGCATTTATAAAAATGCCCCTGACGGTGAAACTATCAAGAAATTCATGGAGATATTCGGCAATAATATATTCAATTTTGCCGCAAGAAATGTTTTGTTTAAAACAACTGTATCGGATAAAAGCAAGATAGACTTTGAAAATATCTCTCCTGCACCGTCAGCCGTAAAGGATAATAAAGACGGTTCAACAGAGATAACATGGAATTTGGATACTTTTGAAGCAGACGAAATAAAGAGTATAAATATTCCCGTAAAGTCAGATATGTTCAAAGAAAGCGGTTATGAATATTTGACTTCAAACACGGCTCTTTACTACAACGACAAAGAGGGAAAAGGTCAAAAGATATATCTTGATGATATAACCCTCCCATGTGACACATTCAAAGACAGTGGCACATGGTCGGCAGTTTATGACAGTGAAAGAGAAAATTGTGAATGGACGGGTATTTATTGGCACTCCGTTTATCCGTCCGATTCGTCAGCGGATATGTATATTTCCGTAAGTAATGACGGTGTGAATTACACGGAAGAAATGAAAGTAAATAATTACACCGTCCCCGAGAATTTAAAAGGCAGATATATTCGTGTAAAAACGGAATTGCATAAAGCTTCTGACGGTTCATCACCCGTTGTTGAAGATATTACAGTAATATCGGGAACTATGAAACTTACCAAGCCCGTTGATACAACTATATCGACAAATATAATAATCAAGCCTGAGATATATAAAAATCGTCCTGTAACTCTTTATGCTGATATACAGAGTAATTCCGACAGCGTAAAAGAGATTTCATGGACTGTTGCAGGAAATGAAAATTATGTGCTTGATACCGCCGAAATTTTGAAACCGACAGTCATTTTCGGTGAAAAAGGCGATTATCAGATAACTTTGAAAGTGGCAGATGATAACGGAAATATAGCTGAAAAAACCGTTAATATCAGTGTCAAAGATGAAGAAAACGTGTCCGACATAGTTTTTGATGACAGTACACAGACAGTAAAATATACTGTTGAGGGTGCAGAGTTCGAGTATTTCAACAACGAGACGACTGTTGACAAGAATATACACCTTGTTACAGATAACCCGTCTGCAATTTCATGGGTAAGTGTCCGTGTTGTTCCCGATGACATTGAAAGATATAAAGGTCGTTGGAATGACGTGTTTGTCTATCACATAGATGAAGATTTAAATTCGGCATTTCGTTTGCCATACTGTTCGGGCAAGCTGGAAATAACGGCATATGACTGGAGCGGAACACCTTATACTTATACATTCGATATACTCTATGATGATGTTCGCCCGACAGTGAGTGTTGAGAAAAACGAAAAAATATATTCTCGTGGTTATTTCACAAAAGACCCGTACACCGTCACGGTAAAAGCAGAAGACAACGGAGAAATAGACCATGTTGAACTTTATCTGGGTGACGAAATGGTTTCACTTGATGAAAATAACAGTCATACATTTGTGTTTACAGAATCGGGTTCATATCGTTTCAGAGCAAACGCATTTGATAAAGCCGGAAATTCTTCTTATAACATATTTTACGAATATATCTATGACGATACAACCCTCCCCGGAATTTATCCTTTCTCTCTTAACAGGAGAAATGCAAGCATAGGTAATGAAATAGTATTCACTGCAAAGGCTTATGACAATGAAACAGGCGTAAAGTCTGCAAAATACACTGTCAATGATGAAGAAATAACCCTTGATGAAAACGGTGAATATAAATATATTGCCGACAAGGCAGGCGAATTTATTTTCAAAGGCGTTGCAGTCGATTACCGTGATAACACTTTTGAAAATTCAATGAAACTCACCGTAACAGAAGATACACAAGCCCCGGGTGTATCAATTTCGGCAACGAGGTCAAGAGAAATACTTGTCAATACAAGTGCCGTTGTCACCGTCACGGCAAATGACAATGTTGCTGTAACTCAAATTGATGTTGATGTCAACGGAAAAGAATATACACTTGACGAAAACAATCAATTTGTATTTACACCCGAAGAAGCAGGCGATTTTATTATTACAGCCGTTGCTTACGACAATGCAGGAAACAGCCGTTCATTAACTTACAAGCTTAAAGCCATTGATGAAGATATAACACCGCCGTCTGTTTCATATTATTCTGCAAACAGGTATGAATATTACAATGGTTCACAAACTATCAGTGTCAATTCAGGCGATAACACAAAAGTTGATACAAGAGAGTTTTTCATTGACGGCAAGCCGATTGAAAAAGCAAACAACGGTTATGCTACTCCCGAATACAGCTACACCGATCATTATCAATTTAACCCCTATAATGTCGGCATAGGCGAACATACTTTCAAAGCGGTCACAACTGACAGTTCGGGCAATAAAACAGAACTTGAAAGGGCTTTCACCGTATCCGATACGACTGCACCGAATATTTCATTTGAGGGCGTATCTACTTTCAATACAAACGATACTGTTACTGTCACTCTGAAAATCACGGATTTTTCAGACGTTGATTCCGTTACAGGCACTTTGAACGGTGAAAATATCGTTTTGAAAAATACCGATGAACAGACTTTAACTATTGAAAACGCTCCTGCCGGAAATTATACATATTCCGTGACAGCAAAAGATATTTACGGAAATGAAAGAACGAATACAAGAAATATCACCGTAAGAGATACCGTTAAGCCTGTTATAACCGTTTCGGACGTTGAAGAAGAATATTTCATTCCGAATAAGCCCGTTATAAAAATGACGGTAACGGACAACATGGAAGTATCGACAGTAAGCGTTACCATGAACGGCAGTGAACTCGTTTATGACGGTAAAAATATAATTCTCCCCGAAATACTCTCGGCAGGTGATTATACCATAAACATAACCGCAAGCGATACTTCACGCAATTATTCATATGCAACCGTTAAATTCAAAGTATCCAAGCCGAAAGACATTACACCGCCTGTTATCGAAAGTGTAAAACTTATTCCCGATAATCCCGAAGTCGGCAAGCCGATAAAAGTATACGTTACGGCATCTGATGACAGTGGCACGGCAGAAATAGAAGTCACCACTGACGGACAAAAATTCACTTATGAAAACGGTGCATATATTTACACTCCGACTAAAACAGGTGAAATAGCCGTAACAATAAGTGCAACAGACCCATCGGGAAATGTAAGTGCTATAACGGCAACAGGCTATGTTTCCTCTGACAGCACTGCACCTATCGTAAATGCTGATTATCTGAGTTCAATGACGGCAGGTCATTCACAGACTATTACAATAAGTGCTGAAGATGAAAAGGGTATTGCCTCAATCTCACTCCAAATGAATGGAAATCCCGTCACCCTGTCAAACGGAAAATATGTATTCACGCCGTCAAAAACAGGTGACTATCAATTTACGGCATCTGCAAATGATATGTCCGGAAATACAGGCACAAAAGAATTTGTCATAAGCGTTTCCGAAAAGACAGATGAAAAAGAACTTCAAAAATATCTTGTAAACGAAGCGGAAACCGCTATGACACAAGATATGAAAGACAGGGCAAAAGAACTTCAAACAGCCGTCAATGTATACGACTTTGTAAAGAATACAATCAGAACAGAGTATTATACAGGTTCAAGAAAAGGTGCTGCGGCAGTTTATGAACAGTTGGGCGGAAATGATGTCGATATATCAAGCCTTATGATAGCAATGCTGCGTTATCTGAAATATCCGTCAAGATATGTAAGCGGTACAGTTCAATACACCGATAATGAATTGCTGAAACTCACGGGAGCGGATAATGTTGCGGCAGCAATAGACTGTATAAATGCATCGGGTTATGACAGTCAGACTTATTACACCCCGTCAGGTCAAAAGTTAATACGCATAGAACATACATGGGTCGAAGTCTATGCACCTCTTTCGGAATGCGGTATAGACAGTGCGGAAAAATCATGGATAACCCTTGACGGCTGGTTTAAAAACTACACTTTCAACGAGATAGAAACCGAAAATGTGGAACATAAATATTCTGCGGCATTGTCGTCCGAACTTCTGAAACGTTGGGAAGAAGTGGAAAACAAATATAATCTTGATTTCAGCAAGATAAAAGCTGTCCTTAATGACAACATAAACAATCATCAGACGGCAACCGGCTATTATAAGATAATTGACGGTGCAAAAATAGAAAAACTCCCGTCTGTTGCCGATTTCAATATTATAAGCAAATCAGAGTATTACAGCAGTGTTTCAGACAGTAAGTGCGATAAAATATCCGTCAGCATGGACGGTAAAACGATAGCCTCTTTCAAGACAAATGAACTTTTCGGTAAACGACTTCTTATTCAGTATAAGCCCGCCAATGAGAAAGATAAGGCTTTATTCACACAAAATAATGAAAATTGGAAAAATATGTCGTGTTCTTCAATGTCGGTCATTCCCGTTATAACCGTTGACGGAAAAGTTGTCGGAAGCGGCACTGAAACCACTCTCGGACAAATTCAGAATATTACCATTTTGTCTGAATGTTCGGGTAAAAAGCAAAGTTATCGTGATGAACTTGTTGCAGGAAGTATGTATGCACTTGTTGTAAATACATATGACATAGCCGCAAGAGATTTAACAAAATCATATAACTATATGTATTATAATGCTTTAAGTGATAAAACTTACGGGGCATATTCGGAAGAATATTTGGGTGCTTTGCTTGATTTTGCAGGGAAGCTGTATTTCTCCATGAATGACACTATCGAATTTTTCAATTCCGCAAATTGCAGGGTAAATCAAAACCCCGATACCGCCATAGGAATTTTCGGATATGAATTTGAAACCACGTTTAACGGCTGGACAGGTCAAGTTACAGGAAATCTTAAAGACGGCACATTTATGACAGATATTGACTGTTTGAGAAGTACACCTGTAAGCCTTATCGGAAGTGAAGAAGACAGAAGAAATTTTGTAATGTCCTCAGGAATAGTTTCATCATTGTGTGAGGGCTATATATGGGAATACATATTGGGAAGTCAAGGCATTTCCTCTGTTTCCGTTATAGTGGAGGCTCTCAAAAACAATGTAGAAGTATTCGTGATAAACTCGGATAATAAATCTTACGCTATGTCAAAGCTGTCTGTATCAGATGAAGTCAGGAATGATATTTCAAATTACATTGACAAGGGATATACAGTGTACATTCCGCAGAAACAAATTACTATGGGTAATTGGACAGGTTCGGGCTATATCATGTTTGACTTCAACACAATGAGTGAAAACATTTACAGATTGTCGGGAGGAATTAACGGCGGTTCGGTATCATCTGTTTATAATCTCAGTGAAATACTTGAATCTAACGACATTGACCCGTATGATACGATTTTTGAAGAAGCCGTTCAACTTGCCAATCGTATAAGAGTTTTCATAGCTCAAGCTTCACTTCAAAGAGCCGCAGTATCATTTGCCGCTACGGTTTACGGAACGGCTGTTTCAGGAATGAGTACCGCAGGAAGTTATGCCGCCGGAACACTTACTGTATCTGACAGTGTATTTTTCGGATTGGATCTTTCAAATTTAGCTTTGTCCGGTAACGGTCTTGTAGACTCACTTAAATCCGGTGCAGTAAGTATATTCAATTCAAGACAATTATTGTTGGACTATTACAGTGGAAATATTGCGGCAGGTTTTGCCGAGATAAAAGCCTGTGTGTGTGAAATGGAGGCATTTGCATACTCAGTCGGATTTGGTGCATTGGGAGACCTTGCAACAGGTCTGGGAGTTGTCGGCACGTTTACGGATAATTCAAGATTAGGTAACTTTGCGACTGTTTTAGGCTATCTTACCAATATTGCATCATCTATGATACCTTCGTGATGTTCCTGTCGTGAGTTATAAATTAACCGACCATCTAATTTGATATACAAACAAAGCACCCGAAATTTTTGCTTTTTGGGTGCTTTTTGATACTGTTCTAAATATATTTATTTTGATACTTTTATATAAACCATTACGAAAAAGTGTGTCTATACACAAAAATTCGTAATCTAACAAACATTTATGATAATTTGTAGAACTATATTATTTTTATCAGTTCCAATCAATATCGCTATGATTAATCGTTTCGTAATTTATCAAATCTTCATGTGCTTGTGCTATTGCTTTCAAATCATCAGGACTTCCCAAATCGTCCATATTTACTTCCGATAAAAAGCGTTTCAGTAAAAATGTCAAAAAGTAGGGCATAGTGTAAAATCTGCCGTTCCAACCGATATTTTTGTTGGCAAGTTTTATTCCATATTTTATATCGGAAAATTTATCGCTTTGTATCAGTTTATTCAATGAAGCCGTTGCACTGTCATTTGCCTTGACTTCTACGGGTATCAATGAATTACTGTCCCTCACAAAAAAATCCATTTCAACTGTACTTTTTTCATTCTTGTAAAAATACAGTTGATAGCCTTGTTTCACAAGCATATCCGCAACGATACTTTCATACAAAGCACCTTTGTAAGTATTGAAATTCTTGTTGTCACGCAAATCTTTCTG
>ONIF01000205.1 GCA_900317795.1 uncultured Eubacteriales bacterium
ATATTGCAAGTGTGAGATATAACATGGAGGAAAGCGGATACAGCTATACAAAGCCGTATATATTTGCTGACGGTCTATCCGAAGTGCAAATGCTTGATTTATCCGAAAAGCTGAATGATATAAAGGGAATATCCGTTGAAAGCTATGCCGTCAGAACTTATAAAAACGGCACGTCTGCCCCGCATATCGTAGGGGTGACGGGACTTATATCCGAAAGCGAATATGACGAACTCAAAGACAAGGGATATGCATATACCGATACGATAGGCAAAAACGGTGTGGAACAGGCTTTTGAAGAATATCTCAGAGGAACGGGCGGAACAAAAACGTTTGAAATGGATTCAAAGGGGAATGTATCGCTTTTGAAGTCAAAGGCGGCTGTGCAGGGAAATAGTGTGTATCTTACAATAGATACACGCTTGCAGGAAATTGCACAAAAGGCATTGACAGACGCTGTGCAGTATGCAAATGATTATTCAAGATGGATGGGAAATGAATACATGGGCGGTGACTGCAAGGGTGCTGCCCTTGTCATGCTGAATGTAAAAGATTTTTCTGTAATATGTGCGGCAAGCTGTCCGACATACGACTTGAATGAATATTATTCGGATTATGAAAAATTGGCAAATGATACGGCTTCACCGATGTTTGACAGAGCTTTTCAGGGGGCATTGGCTCCCGGCTCTACGTTCAAGCCGCTTATTGCGTCAGCGGCTTTGCAGGAGAAAAAAATCACAACCGATACATATATCGACTGTGAGGGAATTTATACGGAAAACGGCTTGAAATTGTGGTGCATGAGTTATCACGGCTGGGTGAACGTTTACTATGCGATACAGGATTCCTGTAACGTGTTCTTTGCGGAAACAGGCAGACTTCTGGGAATAGAGAATTTAAGAAAATATGCTCAGAGGTGCGGGCTTGGTGTAAAAACGGGTGTGGAAATAGGAGAAAGTGCAGGCACTCTTGCAGGACCCGAGTACAGTGAACAAGTGGGCAAACAATGGAATGATGCCTCTGTATCGCCTGCGGCAATAGGTCAAAGTGACAATCAGTTTACACCGCTGCAGCTTGCGACTTATGCGGCAACGATTGCCAATAATGGTGTGAGATTAAAGCCGCACGTTGTTGACAAAGTGGTGACGTATGACGGCAGAAAGGTTGTATATCAGAGTAAAGCGGAAAAAGTTGATGAACTTGGCGTGAGCATGGAAAATTTAAAAGAAGTGCAGAAAGCTATGAACATGGCGGCAAATGCCTATGGGATAATCAACACGTTTGACATACAGGTTGCCGCAAAGACGGGTACGGCTGAAAACAGCGGTTCGGATCATTCTAATTTTATATGTTATGCACCTTTTGATGACCCCGAAATTGCAATAGCCGTTATGATAGAGCATGGTGCTGCTTCATATACGGCAATGAGTACGGCTTATACAATGCTTGACGCATACTTTCATAAAGAGAGTGGAGAGTGAAGAGTGGAGAGTGGAGCAAAATACAGCAACTCCACTCTTCACTCTCAACTCTTCACTCTTTTTCTGTTTTTTCGGTTGATTATTCCGAAAAAAAAGTTTATAATGGATTATATGAAAAATTTTTATTTTGGGAGGTGGTTTTCGTTTATGGGTTCCGATCCTTATGACAATCAAATTTTAAAATACTGTTCATGGGGACAGACTCTCTGCCCCCGAACAAAAGGGGCTGATTTTATATGATAAACTATTACAAGACGATAAACGGAAGAATTGAGGAAATAAAAGAGTATGAACAGGGCTGTTGGGTGAACTGCGTTGCACCCGAAGATGACGAAGTAGAATATCTTTTGGATTTCTGCAAGATACCGCCCGAACTGCTCCGTTCCGCACTCGATGACGAGGAGTCGTCACATATCGACAGCGAAGACGGCACTACTCTTATTATTATAGACGTGCCTGTTGTTGAGAGAATTGCAAAGAGAATTACTTATTCCACTATGCCTATCGGTATTATGATAACGGACAAAAACGTTATAACTGTTTCCATTAAAGACAACACGATTTTAAGTGAGTTTTCGGAGGGCGTTGTTAAGAATGTCCGCACAGACTACAAAACGCATTTTGTATTGCATATTATGCTGAAAATGGCTACAAAGTATTTGCAGTATCTGAAACAGATAGATAAAATAAGCAGCCGTATCGAAAGAGAACTCAGGCGTTCGGCAAAGAATAAAGAACTTCATCAGCTTTTGGATATAGAAAAATCACTTGTGTATTTTTCGTCATCGCTTAAATCAGATGAGCTGACGCTTGAAAAAATCATGCGTGGAAAGTATATTAAATTGTATGAGGAAGACCAGGACTTGCTTGAAGATGTGCTGATAGAGATAAAGCAGGCTGTCGATATGGCGGCTATACACTTGAATATTCTGACAAATACAATGGACGTTTTTGCGTCTATCATATCCAATAATTTGAATGTGATAATGAAAATACAGGCATCTCTGACACTTTTGGTATCAGTACCTACGGTAATATCGGGATTTTATGGAATGAATATAGTAGGCGGCTTGCCGTTTGACAAGTTATGGTGGTTTCCTGTTGCATTTTCGGGAGTGCTTATGCTTGTTATGTATATTATTCTTAAAAAGAAAGATATGTTTTGATAAAAAAGCCTTTCCGCAAGGGAAAGGCTTGATTTTACGGGAGGTTTTTTAATGAACGAGGAAAAATTGTTTCATATAGGAATTACACGCTCACAAGGGGCGAAATATGCTGTTTTGCCGGGTGACCCTGCAAGAGTTGAGAAAATTGCAAAGTATCTTGATAACGCAAAATTTCTTGCACAAAACAGGGAGTTTACATCTTATGCAGGCGAACTCTGCGGAGAACGTGTTATCATAATGTCAACGGGTATAGGCGGAGCGTCTGCGGCTATTGCATTGGAGGAGCTTGCTATGGCAGGCTTAAAAACGGCTGTAAGAGTGGGTACCTGCGGAGGAATACAGGAAAAAGTTATATCGGGAGATTTGGTGATAGCCAATGCGGCTGTCAGAATGGAGGGGACTTCAAAGGAATATATGCCGATAGAATTTCCTGCGGTGTCGGATTTTAAAGTAACAAGTGCATTGGTGAAGTCTGCGGAAATGATGGGTTACAAGTATCATGTGGGAACGGTGCAGAGTAAAGACTCTTTTTACGGACAGCATTCCCCCGAAAGTATGCCTGTATCGTATGAATTGGAGAATAAGTGGAGTGCATGGAAAAAAGCAGGGGTGCTTGCGTCCGAAATGGAAACAGCGGCACTTTTTACAGTCGGTGCTGTAAGGGGTGTAAAAATGGGCTGTATATTGCATTCTTTGTGGAATCAGGAGAGAAAAAAGCTTGGTTATCAGGATAAAGATGATTTTGACACGGATATGGCGGTCAAAACGGCAGTCAATGCGTTGAAGATAATGATAAACGGTGATAGGAATGGATAATAAAGTGATAGGGGTAGTGGGTGCTACTGCGTCGGGGAAAACCTCGCTTGCAATAAAAATTGCACAGAAGTATGACGGGGAGATAATTTCGGCAGACTCCATGCAGATATACAAAGGAATGAATATAGCGACTGCAAAGCCCGATAAAGAGGAAATGTGCGGAATACCTCATCATATAATGGATTTTCTCTTGCCGACGGAAACATTTTCCGTATCACAGTATGTTGAAATGGCTAAAAATAAGATAGATGATATTTTATCAAGAGGGAAAATTCCGATAGTATGCGGGGGTACGGGATTATATGTGCGTTCACTCGTGGAGAATATACAGTTCTCGCCCGAACAGGCAGATGAAAATTTAAGAAACGAACTGAATGAAAGATATGAAAAAGAGGGCGGAGAGGTGCTTTTGAGAGAGCTTGCGGAGTTTGACGAGGATATTGCAAAGACTTTGCACCCGTCAAATAACAAGCGTATTATAAGGGCTATTGAGATATATAAAACTACGGGTATTACCATGTCCGAGCATATCAGAAAATCAAAAAGTATTCCGTCACCTTACGAATGGACAGTATTGGGAATTGCCTATAAAGACAGGCAGAAGTTATATGACAGGATAAATGCACGAGTGGATATAATGCTTGAAACGGGACTTTTGGAGGAAACAAGGGAGTTTTATAAGCAGAATATAGGGAAAACGGCAGTCGGTGCAATAGGCTATAAAGAATTGAAGCCGTATCTTGACGGGGAGATGACTTTGGAACAGGCTGTGGAAAATTTAAAGCAGGTTACAAGGAATTATGCCAAAAGACAAATGACATGGTTTAAGAAAGATGAATATATCAAATGGATATATGCAGAT
>ONIF01000168.1 GCA_900317795.1 uncultured Eubacteriales bacterium
CAGATATTCATAGCAAATGCGGATTATCTCGGCTCATACGGAAATGCGGCAAATACAGTTGTGTTTCCTCTGACGGTCATAGCCCTTGCAATAGCTGTAATGATAGGTGACGGCTGTTGTGCATTTGTCAGTTTGAAGCTCGGCATGGGGGAAAGGGATAAAGCCAAAATAAGTGTAGGAAATTCTGTTGTTATCACGATTGTAAGCAGTCTGATTTTGTGTGCCGTTTATTTGATTTACAGTAACGGCATTATTACGGTATTTGGCGGAACGGTCAATCCCGAAACTTTCAGAAATAACATGATTCGCAAATACGGGGCAATGGACTCTGTTTTTGGGCTTGAACAGTATGCACAGATACCTATGGCAGTAGTGGGGATAGTAATGAAATTCTTTCAGATAGTCATTTCAATAGTTGTGGGAATGGCGGCAGGCTGTATTCCGATAGTTGGATTTAATATGGGTGCAGGATTGAAAAAACGTGTTCGAGAGTTATTCACAAAGTTGTTGATTGCCGAAGCGTCGGTAGGTCTTGCGGCACTTTTTATTGTAGAATTGTTTCCTCAACAGCTTATCAATATTTTCGGAGCGGCAAATGAAAGCCAATATTACACGGATTTTGCAGTACACTCATTTCGCATATATCTTTGCATGATGATTTTTGCGTGTGTGAATAAAGCCTGTTTCATATTTTTGCAGGCAATGGGAAAAGCCGTTGAATCAACCGTTTTATCTGTCATTAGGGAGATAGTTTTCGGTGTCGGTCTTGCCTTGATGCTTCCGATATTTTTCGGACTTGACGGAGTGCTTTATTCCATGCCTGTTTCGGACATACTGACATTTGCAATAGCATTGTTTCTCATCATAAGGACATACAAAGAGATAGGTGCGGAAAAACGAGATTTTAAAAGGAAAATACA
This sequence comes from uncultured Eubacteriales bacterium, assembly GCA_900317795.1. Classification (GTDB taxonomy): domain Bacteria; phylum Bacillota; class Clostridia; order Oscillospirales; family Acutalibacteraceae; genus UBA1213. Next base: position 921 of record ONIF01000168.1, read on the forward strand.
GAAAGTTTGATATATAAAAAAACAGTCGTACAGATTTCTGCACGGCTGTTTTTTTATGTCATTAAATGATTGGCTTGAGATTACGCCCTAAGAGAGGCATTGTATTTTTCTTCAAGGCACTTTGCGACACCGAAACCGATTTTTTCGAGTTCGGAAGAAGTGAGGGTTTTTTCATCAGAGCCTATTTCAAGGCGGAGAGTAACGGATTTTTTGCCTTTAAGTATCTGTTTGCCCTTGTATTCCTCAACGAAAGAAACGGATTTCAGCAAAGCATTGTCTTTGTTAGCGTCAAGGATAGTTGCTTTGATGTCAGCCCAGCAGATATTTTCATCAATGAGCATGGAGAGGTCAAAGTCATTTACGGGGTATTCGGGCAGATGACTGAAAGTATTGGTTCTGGATTTGAAAGGTTTGAGAACGTCATAATTGAATTCAAAGAGCATGACGGCATTATTTTTAATACCGCACTGTAAAGCGATTTGCTTGGAAAGAAGTGCAAAATCGCCTATTTTTTCCTCACCGACAAAAATATTCATCCAAAGGGTTTCATCAGCCCATACAGGCTTATCTGATTTTTTGAAAGTGAAGTTTTCCATGTGGGTAAACCTTGGCATATTTTCAAGAACGCCTTTTGACTTTCTGAAAAGGTCTGTAATATTCTTGTAAGTGCCGACAAATGCACCGCCAAAATGTTTCTGCTGTAAAGGCAGTTTTTCTGTTTCGTCATAGGGAGATGTATAGTCTTTGTCGAAAAAGACTTTTGCACACTCGAAAATGGAAAATTCCGTATAATAGCGGAGATTTTTGTTGACAGCCTTGACGATATTCGGCAAAAGTGAAGAACGTACATAACTTTCATTTGGTGAGGGGGGAGTGGATATTTTAAGAATGCCGTTAGTATTTTGGAGAACGGCATTTACATACTCGTCGTCCATCCAAGGATATGTGAAAATCTCACGCATATTACATCTGAAAGCAAGATATTCCTTAATTTTTCTTTCAAGGTCGATTTCAAGCTGATTGATAGCACCCGTAAAAGTAGTTGTAATGGGTGACGGCTCAAAATTCTCATAGCCGTACATTCTGGCAACTTCTTCCATGATGTCGTCTTTGATAGAGATGTCACCTGTGGAACGCCATGTGGGAACAACTATATGCATATTATCTTCATTGAAAGACACTTCAAAGCCGAGTTCGGAGAGTTTTTTAACAATATCTTCCCTTGCAATGACTTTTCCAAGACGGCTTTCCAGCCACTTCATGGAAACGTCAATTTCATTTTTAACGAGTTTATTCGGGTAGAAATCGCTGTGAGCGATTACCTGCATATCGGGATAGATTTCTTTAAACATTTGCATAGAAAGAGCAAATGCCTGGTCACATCTTTCGGGGTCGATAGCCTTTTCATATCTGGAAGAAGCGTCTGTTCTGTTGTCATAGCGGAGGGCAGTACCTCTGATACCCTGTGCATTGAAGTTAGCGACTTCAAGCAAAACTCTCTGAGTTTTGGGGAGAATGGAGTCTTTTGCACCGCCCATAACGCCTGCCAGTCCGACAGCACTTTCCGTATCGGCAATAACAAGGTCATTTGTTGAAAGAGTAAGTTCCTTGTCATTGAGGAGGAGAAGTTTTTCACCGTCAAATGCACGTCTTACAACAATGTGTTCTTTAATGTTGTCAGCGTCAAAAGCGTGTGTAGGATTGCCCGTTGCAAGCATGACATAGTTGGTAATGTCAACAAGGGCATTGATAGGACGCATACCTACTTTCCAAATTCTCTGCTGAATTTTATAGGGAGCAGGCTTTACGTAAACACCGTTGATTTCCGTACCCATGTATCTCGGACAGCGTTCACTGTCCTGAATGTCAAGGGTAAGTGCGGGAACGTCTGTTAAATCGAATTTGGGAAATTCTTTCAAAGGCAGGTCATACAAAGCGGCAATTTCCCTTGCAATGCCGTAATGTCCCCATAAGTCGGGGCGGTTTGTCATGGACTTGTTGTCTATTTCAAGGATTATGTCATCAAGGTCAAGTGCCTCTGCAAGGGGAGTGCCTGCTTTCACGTCAAATGCAGACAGGTCAACAATTTCATGGTCATCATTGGCAGGGAAAAGGTCTGCAAGACCGATTTCAACAGCGGCACATATCATGCCGAAACTCTGCACGCCACGCAAAGCGGCATTTTTAATTTCAACGAGTTCGCCCTCTCCGTGCCATTTCACCATAGCACCCGGGCACGCAACGACAACTTTCATACCTGCTTCCAGATTTGAGCCACCGCATACAATATCTTTTATTTCATTTCCAATGTCTGTTTTGCAGATACGGAGTTTGTCCGCATTGGGGTGAGGGAGTACCTCTTTTATGACACCGACAATGATTTTATCAAATTTATCTGCCAATTTTTCTGCTCCCTCGACTTCAACGGTTGACATTGTGAGGTCATAAGCAAGTTTTGTCAAATCCATGCTTTCGGGGAGGTCAACATATTCTTTTATCCAATCAAGTGAAACTTTCAAAAAATAGCCCTCCTTAATTAAACTGCTCTAAAAATCTGAGGTCTGCACTATGGAACAAACGGACATCATCAACACCGTATCTCATCATAACAAGCCTGTCCAGACCGATGTTTACATAGAAGCCTGTATATTCATCGGGGTCAAGACCGCCTGCACGGAGAACATTGGGGTGAGGAGTACCGCCGGGCATAATTTCAATCCAGCCGACTTGTTTGCATACACTGCAGCCCTTTCCACCGCATACCAAACAGCCCATGTCTATTTCAAAACCGGGTTCAACGAACGGGAAAAAACCTGCTCTCATTCTGACGGGGACATCTCTGCCGAACACTTTGGAGAGAATGCTTTTAATAAGCACTTTGCCCGAAGCAAATGTAAATTCTTTGTCAACAATGAGTGCTTCATACTGGAAGAAAGCCCTTTCATGTCTTGCGTCGGTAGATTCGTTTCTGTAAACTCTGCCGGGATATACAAAGCGGTAAGGAGGTTTATGTGTTTGGAGATAACGCACACTTCCGCCCGTCAGATGGGGGCGTAAGCAAAGTTTATCGCATGAACAGCCCTTGTCGTGACCTTCAAGCCAATAGGTATCCATGCTTTCTCTTGCAGGGTGGTTCGGGGGGAAGTTGAGCTTGTCAAAAGCATAAAGTTCGCTTGTAATATCATCTTCCTCGAAAATTTCAAAGCCCATGGAACGAAAAGCGTCGTTGAGGTCATAGCACATTTGAGTAATGGGGTGCAGACCGCCTGTACTTGCAGGGGCGATTCCCGGGACGGTAATATCAAAGCTTTCATCAATTTTATCTGCTTTAAGCTGGATTTCAAGCCTTTGTTTGTCAATGAGAGTTGTGAACTTGGATTTTATCTCATTGACCATTTTACCGACTTCGGGGCGAAGTTTGGGGTCGAGTTTCGGCATTTCTTTCATTACTTCCGTAAAAACGCTCTGTTTGCCGAGAAGGGAGGCTTTTACGTCTTGGAGTTCGGTTTCGGAGAGGGTTTTAGCAATTCTCTGTTCACCGTCTTCAAGAATTTTTTTCAGTTTGTCTATCATACCTTTTTCCCTCACAATCAAGTAGTAATTGCAAAAAATTATAAAAAACCTTTTCAATAATAGCAAAAATGGCTTGATTTGTCAATATTATGTAGAGTTGAAGAAAGCAATAATTTCATCTGCACTGACAGGTGACATATTGTTTGCGTCAACACCGACATCATATCTTCTAATGCCGTTTTGAAGATTTTGCAAATTATAATCTGCATGATTATGCTGATGACCGTGCAGATGGATACTTCCTCTGAAAAAGCTGTCCCATTCCAGAATGGGATAATGAAATAAAATAAACTGTGTATTCATATAGTTTATTTCTTTATAGTCCGAAATGCTTTCAAAGAGGTAATTTTCAAAATGCGGACTGTTGATAAATCCGTCATGGTTGCCTTTGATAAGATGTTTCTTGCCTTTGAGCTGATAAAGGATTTCCTGTGCCAA
>ONIF01000013.1 GCA_900317795.1 uncultured Eubacteriales bacterium
ACTGTCTGCATAAAAAAATTTGTCCTGCCCTATGTGAAGTACACTCATATCCGCATGATATTTCTCCGCACCCTTTATCCCCTCTATTGCTTTCGGCACAATGACTTTTATTCCCATTCTTTCAAGCACTTCTTTGAAAATCGGCTTATAATCAGATATGATTACTTCACTTACTTTATTTTGCGGTAAATTTGCATTTTTTATCCATCTTTCCATTTTCTATCTCCTGAGAGCCTCCACAGGCTTTAAATTTGACGCTTTGAAAGCAGGGTATATTCCAAATATCGCACCCACTCCAACAGAAAAAAACAATATTTCTATCATTTTATCAATTTGAAAAACGGGTGTCAACCCCAATACAGCCACTCCCGCAAAAGATATAACCTCTCCTGCCAATATGCCTGCCAATGCACCTATCAAAGTTAAAATCACCGCTTCAAAGAGAAATTCCCTTACAATCATACTTCTTGTCGCACCCAATGCTTTTTTTATGCCTATTTCCCGTGTCCTCTCCGTGACGGCTGAAAGCATGACATTCATTATACTCAGCCCTGCCACAAACAGCGATATTATCCCTACTGCCGTCAGAACCGACGAAAATATATTGATTATATTCGTTATATTTTCCTTTTGCTGAGCCATGTTTGTGAAAGAATATGCACCCTGCATATTGGAATTTCTTTCCATCATTTTTATTATATTTCTGCCTGCCGTTTCCTCATCATAGGCATTTTTTATTTTTACGGCTATTTGAGAAAAATTCGCTGTTCCTATGTTATTCTGCATAGTCGTATATGGCACATATACAAAATTCGGTATATATGAACCCATTACACTCTGTAAAATTCCACTCCCTGTCTTGATTACTCCCACAATCTCATATTCTGCACCCGAATTTCCGCTGTTTATCAGAATTTTCTTTCCGACAACATTTTCACTTCCGTAATAAGCCTGTGCAAGCGTTTTATCTATCATGCATTTTCGGGCATTTCCCGATATGTCACCCGAATTGATAAACCTGCCTTTCACAAGTTCAAGCGATATGACATCTTTTGCAGTCCTGTCTATCCCCCATAAATAGATACTGCTTTTCTTGTCACGGATATATGCGTCTGTCGCCTCGAACATTACGGGCATAACATTCTCTACGTATGAAAGCGACTTTATTTCATTAAGCTCACTTTGAGAAAGCTGTGCAGACTGCTTTTTAAGGCTTACAGTTATTCCGCCTATGCCTAAACCGTCAATTTCACTCGTGAGAGCCTTGCTTCCGCACTCACTTATGCTGTTGATGACGATTACAGACGCAACCCCTACCGCTATTCCGCACAATGTCAGAAAAGTTCTGCCTTTTTTGCCGAAAAGTCCCCTTAATGCCCTCGAAACCACAACAATCCACACCTTTAATTTCACATTGCACACTGCACATTGCTAACTGCTAATTGCTAATTGCTAATTATTTTATCTCCCTTACTCAAGCCCGACAGTATCTCTGCACCGTCTTTATATTCCCTGCCTGTTGTGATATATGCCTTTTTGGAACGGCTCTTTACAAGCGTCAATACATAGTCGCCCTTGTCATCTGAGTGCATGCAGTCATACGGCACTACAAGTATATTTTTATCCGTTGACGTGATGATTGAACAATCCGCACTGTAACCTATTCGCAATTTATCATCTTTCTTTTCATCAAGCGTTACCGTCACACATACAGTTGTTTCCTTTCCGCTCAATCCCGTAGTCTGTACTGCTTCATCTGATATTTTCGTCACTTTACCCGTATATTCCTTGTCGGGTACGGCATTGAATTTTATTTCCGCTGTCTGACCTGTTTTCACTCTTTCAATATAATTTTCATTGATATTAACGGGAACTTCAATCACTCCCGTATCCGAAAACTTTATGACATCGGAATTTTTCTGTATAATATCATCTGTATTATACAAAACAGAAGATACTTTCCCGTCTGTATCGGAAATGAACTCTTTCACCGTGCAGTATTTTTTCACTTCTGCCAATGCCTGTTCTTTTATAGGCAAAGTTAAAATATTTCCAATATCCGCATACTGCTCCGCCATGTCCGAACGGTAGTAGGAAAAAAGCCTGTCGCCTTTTTTTACCTCGTCACCGCTCTTTACATACACTTCTTTCATTATGCCGAATTCATTCAATTTCACGCTTTTCCCCGATTTATACTGCAATTTTCCGGAAGATGTGATAGTATTTTCCATGTCCTGCGGTTTTAATATAAATGTTTCCACGCTTGCGGGAGTGCCTTTCAATGCATATCCCGTCATTACGATTGATGATATTATCAATAGCGTTGCAAGAACTAAGTATATATATTTCTTCATCTGTATCATCTCCCTTTTCTATTATCTGTAATAATTGCTGAATTATAACTTTAAATCTATTGCCAATTATTTGTTTTTATGCTAAAATTGAATTGAATTTAAAAAGAAAGAAGGAGAAAACTTTGATAGCAGTTATCGACTACGGTGCAGGAAATTTGCAGAGCGTTGTGAAAGCACTCAATTTCATAGGCTGTGAAAGCGTTGTCACCGACAAAAAAGAAGATATTCTCAACGCTGACGGGGCAATTTTACCCGGTGTCGGCTCGTTTGCCGACGCTATGTCATGCATGAGAAATTCCGGTGCAGACAATGCCGTACTTGAATTTATTCACACGGGAAAGGCTTTTTTGGGAATATGTCTGGGCTTGCAGTTACTCTTTGACGGAAGTGAGGAAAGTCCCGGTGTGCAGGGACTTGGACTTCTCAAAGGCTCTATCACCAAAATCCCCAATCAGAACGGCACTCTTAAAATTCCTCACATGGGTTGGAATTCCCTTGACATTCTCAAAAGTGACGGCATTTTTAAAAATATTCCCCAAAATTCCTATGTATATTTTGTACACTCATACTATCTCAAAGCCCAAAGTGAAAATATTGTTTCCGCAAGGACTAATTACGGCATAGATATAGATGTATCGGTACAGTACAAAAATATATTTGCCACTCAGTTTCACCCCGAAAAAAGCGGTGCTGTCGGCTTGCAGATACTCAGAAATTTCATTGACATTGCAAAGGGGAATTGAAAATGTATGCAAAAAGAATTATTCCCTGCCTTGACATCAAAGACGGCAGGGTTGTAAAAGGTACTAATTTTGTCAATCTGCGTGATGCAGGCGACCCTGTCGAATGTGCGAAAATATACGACAGAGAGGGTGCAGACGAACTTGTTTTACTTGACATCACCGCCTCAAGTGACGCAAGAAATATTATTGTTGACGTTGTAAGGGCTGTTGCAGACTGCGTGTTTATTCCCTTTACAGTCGGCGGCGGCATTCGTACCGTTGAGGACTTCACTAAAATCCTCCGTGCAGGTGCAGACAAAGTTTCCGTCAATTCTGCCGCAATCCACCGCCCCGAAATCATCAATGAAGCCGCCTACAAATTCGGCAGTCAATGCGTTGTAACCGCTATTGACGCTAAAAGAAGAAGTGACAAAAACGGCTGGGACGTTTATATCAACGGTGGCAGGATAAATACCGAAAAAGACGTTTTAAAGTGGGCTGTGGAAGCCGAAAAGCGTGGTGCAGGCGAAATCCTCCTTACAAGCATGGATTGTGACGGCACTAAAAACGGCTATGACATTGAATTGACGAGAGCCGTTTCCGAAAATGTCGGCATACCTGTGATTGCTTCGGGCGGGGCAGGAGCTTTGGAACACTTTTCCGATGTCTTTACAAACGGCAAGGCTGACGCTGTTTTAGCCGCATCTCTTTTCCACTTCGGTGAAATCTCCATAGGCGAACTCAAAGATTACTTACACAAAAACAACATCTCCGTTAGGAGATAATCAAAAACATGAGTTCTGTATAATTCAAAGCTAATTGCACATTGTTAATTGCACATTGCTAATTGAAAAAAAATCCCCGTTACAGAGAATTTCTGCAACGGGGGACATTTTTTAATTAAAGTTTTACGGTAACAGCGTCAAGGCTTGCGGGAATTTCTTTTTCATCTGCTGATACGAGGAAAGTGAATTTTGTTTCCGTTTTAGTTGCAAGAGAGTTTACCTTTTCAATAAACTGAGCAAAAGCTGTAAAGTCCTGACCGCCTATTTTAAGAGTAGAGTCAACAAGCACATCTGTTACATCATAGTTGCCTGCACAAAGTCCGCTCAAAAATCCAAAAAATGCGTCATAGCCTGTAATTTCATAATGCTCTGTATCAATAAGTCTTGCCTTGTGTGATACATCGTAAGTAAGCTTTGAACCCTTTTCGATAACCACAACATTTCCCTTTGATGCAGCAACAGCCTCTGCTGCAAGATTGATAAGCTTTTTTGTTTTTCCTGTACCCTTTTTACCGATAATAAGTGTAACCATCGGAATCTGCCTCCTTATAAAGCAATTTTTTTCTGCTATAATTCTACTACAAATTCAAACAGATGTCAACTTATTTTTGTCAAGAATTCTTTTTTATTCTGTATAGCCAAGACGTGCTTCAAGAACTGCTTTCTGTTCTTCATATCCGGGCTTGCCGAGAAGGGCAAACATATTTTTCTTATAGCTTTCAACGCCCGGCTGGTCAAACGGATTCAAGCACATTGTATATCCGCTGATTGCACAAGCTTTTTCAAAGAAATATATCAAGTAGCCAAGCTCGCTCTCGCTCACTTCCGACATATTAAGTACTATATTCGGCACTTTGCCGTCTGTATGTGCAAGTACTGTTCCCTCAAATGCCTTTTTATTGACAAAGTCAACTGTTTTTCCCGAAAGGAAGTTCAAGCCATCTACATTTTCGGCATCTGTGCCTATTGTCAGTTCATATTTGGGCTTTTCTATCTGCATTACCGTTTCAAACATGGTACGGCTGCCGTCCTGTATGAACTGTCCCATTGAATGCAAATCCGTCGAGAATACGACTGATGCCGGGAAAAGTCCTTTATTATCCTTGCCTTCGCTCTCACCGAAAAGCTGTTTCCACCACTCGCACATCATGGTAAATGCAGGCTCATAGCTTACAAGCATTTCAATAGATTTTCCCTTGCGGTAGAGAATATTTCTTGCGGCAGCGTATTTATAGCACGGATTTTTTTCAAGGTCTGTATTGCAGAGTTCCTCTCTTGCCTGTGCGGCACCTGCCATAAGTGCGTCTATGTCTGCACCTGCTACGGCTATCGGTAAAAGTCCTACTGCTGTCAAAACAGAAAATCTTCCGCCTACGTCATCGGGTACTACAAATGTCTGATAACCCTCTTTTGTTGCAAGAGCTTTCAAAGTACCTTTTGCACGGTCTGTTGTGCAGTAAATCCTTTCTCTTGCACCGTCTTTGCCATACTGCTTTTCAAGAAGTTCTCTGAAAACTCTGAAAGCGATTGCAGGTTCTGTTGTTGTGCCGGACTTTGAAATCATATTGATAGATACTCTCTTGCCCTCACATATTTTAATCAATTCGGCAAGTGCGGTTGAGCTTATGGAATTACCCGTAAAATAAATATCGGGGGTATCTTTCGGCAGAGCATTGTAATTGGGTGATTTCAGAAACTCTATTGCAGCCCTTGCACCAAGATACGAACCGCCTATGCCTATTACAACAAATACATCTGTATCAGCCTTTATTTTTTCGGCTGCTTTCTTAATTCTCTCAAATTCGTCTTTGTCGTAGTCAACGGGCAAATCAAGCCAGCCTAAAAATGTATTTCCCAGACCGGTCTTATTATGGAGAACGCTGTGCGAAAGGGCAATCTGAGGTGCTATCGCATCAAACTCCTCCTGTGAAATAAATTCTTTCAAGTGCTTATCATTCAGTGTGACAGACATAAAAATTTATCCTCCTTAAATAATCAATACTAATTCATTATACAGCAAAATCCATTTTATTGCAATAGATTTATGAAAAAATAGTTCTATCCTTAAAAATATCTCAAACGCTGAAAAGAAGTGTACCGTATGACGGATAGGGCCAGAGCTTTGCCGACATATTCGCTTCCATTTCATCGGCAACCGCCCTCAGTTCCTGCATAGCCGTCAAAACATTATCTTTGTAGTACATAGCTATCTTTACAATATCGTCGTCCATTCCCTTTGCACCCAGAACTGCCTTTTCAAGCACATCTATCTTTCTGATAAAGCATGACAGCAGATTGGCAAGCTTTTTCATCAAATCTGTTTCGGGAGTGGTTATTATATCACAATCAACGGATTTTATCAAATTAGCCGTTTCCGCAAGTTCTCTCACGTATGCAGCTACGGCAGGCGTTATATCTTTCTTTGCCATGTCAAGTGCCGTGAGTGCCTCTATATTGATTATCTTGCAGTAGTTCTCCATGAGTATCTCACATCTTGACTTCAATTCCACTTCCGTATATATTCCATGCTTCCCAAAAAGCTTTACATTCTTTTCGGATATATACATAGGCATGACATCGGGCAGTGAACGCAAATTCAAAAGTCCTCTCTTTTCCGCCTCTTTTACCCATTCCTTTGAATAGTTGTCACCGTTGAAAATTATTCTCTTATGCTCTTTTATCGTCTTTCTGACAATCTCCTCCGCAGCTGACTTTACATCTTCCGCCTTTTCGAGAACGTCTGCAAAATCCTGCAAAACATCTGCAACTATCGTGTTGATTATCGTATTGGCACACGCTATGTTATCTGCCGAGCCGAGCATTCTGAATTCAAATTTATTTCCCGTGAACGCAAACGGTGAAGTCCTGTTTCTGTCCGAGGTGTCTTTTACGAAATTCGGCAAAACGTTTGCATTGGTTTTCATGATAGCCGCATCTTTTTTCTCATAAACTTCGCCCGTTTCTATCGAGTTCAAAACGGCTTCGAGTTCATCTCCGAGATACATGGAAAGAATGGCGGGCGGTGCTTCGTTTGCACCAAGTCTATGGTCATTTCCTGCACTTGCCGCAGACAATCTCAACAAATCCTGATGTTCGTCAACAGCCCTTATTACTGCCGCAAGAAATACCAAAAACTGTGTATTCTCCCTTGGATTCTTTGACGGGTCAAGCAAATTCTTTCCCGTGTTCGTTGACATCGACCAGTTGTTGTGCTTGCCCGAGCCGTTTACGCCTGCAAAGGGCTTTTCATGCAAAAGACATACCAATCCATGCCTTTCCGCTACCCTTTTCATTACCGCCATAGTAAGTTGATTATGGTCTGTGGCAATATTTGATGTGTCAAATATCGGGGCAAGTTCATGCTGTGCAGGGGCTACTTCATTATGCTTTGTCTTGGCGAGTATGCCGTACTTCCAAAGTTCTTCGTCAAGCTCTTTCATATATGCGGAAACTCTTGTCTTTATCGTTCCGAAATAATGGTCGTCCAATTCCTGTCCCTTGGGAGGTCTTGCTCCGAAAAGAGTTCTTCCGCAGTATATCAAATCTTTTCTCTTGTCAAATACTTTCTTATCCACAAGAAAATATTCCTGTTCGGGGCCTACCGTCGTATCAACTCTCTTTGTAACGTCATCACCGAACACCCTCAATATTCTCAAAGCCTGTGTATTCAGCACTTCCATTGAACGCAAAAGCGGTGTCTTTTTATCGAGTATTTCTCCCGTATAGGAACAAAACGCTGTCGGTATGCACAATGAGCCGTCTTTGATAAATGCATAAGATGACGGGTCCCATGCTGTATAGCCTCTTGCTTCAAAAGTCGCTCTAATTCCCCCCGACGGAAAACTTGATGCATCAGGCTCGCCTTTGATAAGCTCTTTTCCCGAAAATTCCATTATCACCTTTCCGTCGGGTGTCGGTGATATAAAGCTGTCATGTTTTTCGGCTGTGATACCCGTCATGGGCTGGAACCAGTGCGTGAAATGTGTTGCACCGTTCTCTATTGCCCACTCTTTCATGGCATGGGCAACTACGTTTGCAACGGAAATATCCAATTCCTTACCGTCTTCAATGGTCTTTTTAAGAGCTTTATAAGTCCCTTTCGGCAGACGCTCTTTCATTGTCGCATCATTAAACACTCTGCATCCGAAAATTTCAGGTACATTCGGCATGATATTTACTCCCCATTCTTAAAATATGGCAAAAAGGTACTGCAGGTTAATTCTCAACCCACAGCACCTTTGCTGTTGTTGACAAAATTATAAATCATCTTTTTTAATAAGTCAATAGCTTTTTCGACAAAAACTCTTTTTTGTAAAACTAATAATTTTTTATTGTCTTTGTTGACAAATTTCTTATATATTTTCTTTTGTCCTATTATTCTCCCTTTTTAAAATTGACTTTTTTGCTTTTTTATAATATAATTCTATATACATTAAACTTTAGGAGGGCATTATGCCTAAACAGTATTTTTTCAGTATCAATCTTCTTATCAAAGACAAATCCAATATTGATGACACCGTTGCATCTGTCATTTCCGATGAAAAATTTTTCCTCGAAAATGTTCAGCTTATTTTCATAGACTCCGTTTGCAGTGAAGAAAGCATTCAAAGCTGTTCCCAATATATAGAGCAGTTTCCCGAAAACATCATTTTCGTAGATACTTCGGGCAAAAATTCCCCTGCAAGCTACAATGACGCTTATTCTCTCTGCTCGGGAAAATATATCTCATTTATTGATAATCACAGTCTTTATTCTCCGAAAGCCCTGCCCACTCTCATGGAAATTTTAAGCGGAAATGATATAGACATAGATATAGCTGTCATTTCACCTTTTTCTGCCGATGTGCCTTATATCTATTCCATTCCCGCAGGCATGGTATCCCTTAAAGATACTCCCGATAAATTTATCCTTATGCTTGGGTGTTACTTCTTTGAAAAAAATATTATCAATAACCTCACGTTTGATACAAAACTTCGCTTTCACTCCCAAGATAAATTTATCATTCAGGCTTTATTGCAGACATATTCATTTCTATTCACGGAAAACTGCTCTTATACTTCTTTTCTGCCCGACGAACACAGCTTTATCAGATTTTCCCCTCAATACAGCAAATCTTTCTACACAAATTCAATAAACGGTTTTATAATACCTATGCTTGAAGAAAACAAAAATTCCGCTTTTGTAAAATCTGCCATGCTCTATTTAATCAATATAAAATTTGCCCTCAACCGCAACGACAGATATAAATATATCCTCAACAGCGACCATGCAAAAGACTTTTTCTCTGCCGTCAAAAAGGCACTTGCCTATATTGATGACGGCATTATCCTTAACAAGTATCTCTGCCAAACCGCAAGTCTTGACAGCGAATTCCCTTTCAGCCTCGTCAGAATGAAATACGACAATAAAAATTTACTCCCTGATGTCGATATTGTCCTTTTCAGAGATACTGTCGAAAAAATCTATCTGTCAAACTATCATTCCCCCGTTCTCCATAAACTTAACGGTGAATTTATATTAAGCGTAAATAATGCCTTTATCAGCTCATCAAAAGACATTTTCCTTGAAGTACACGCAATCAATTTTGACGGTCATTCCCTCTGCATAGATGCAGTCCTCCAAAACTGCTCTTATATTGATGACTTCTCAATCTATACACTTATCAATCAAAACAAATCCGATGTCCGTATATCCGAAATATACACAACCGAAACTTTCTTTGACGTGCCTTTCTTCCGAAAACACTCCCTGCAATTTGATATTCCCGTCAGTGACGGCAAGCAAATCGACAACGCCTGCATTATCATGAAATATCAAAACCTCACTTTCAGACTTGATATGAAATTTGAAGGCGTTTTTGCAAGGCTCTCCACTCAAATTCAAAGCAGTTTTTGGTGCTTTGGCGATAAAGTCCTTACTTATGACGAGAAAACCAAATCTATTATTATCCGACGTGCTACCGAAAGCCTTATGACTTTCTATGAGGGAAAATTCTTTGCGGAATGTTCCAAACATCTCTCTCTCTCCGAAAGCTTCCGTTACAGGCAAATCAGAAAAAATGTCCGTCATCTTCTCAAAGAAAAAAATACTTTCAAATATCTTGTCTTTTACGACAATTTCGGCATCAACTCCAACGGCAATCTCCTTTTCAGATACTTCTTTAAATCAAGAAAAAATCATAGATTTATCCCTTTCTTCATCACTCAGAAAAACTCTCCCGAATATAATTTCCTCATCAACTCCAAATATGAAAACATCATTGAAGCAAATTCAAAAAAAGCCTTTTCTATCATACTATCCGCTGATATTATATTCTCTGCCGACTGCAATGTATATCGCTCTCTCGGCTTTTCATCAAACGATATGCTCTTTCTGAGAGATATGTTCAATGCACAAATTTTCTCCGTTAAAAACTACTTCGCAACAGGCAACTCACCTCAATTTGACAACCGTATCAAAGACAATATCCGTAAATATTTCTGTGCCTCCGCCTTTGAAAAAAATAATCTCCTTAAAAATATATACGGCTATTCCCCCGATATGATAAAAACTACGGGCTATCCCATACTTGACCCTACATTTGACGAAAAAGAAAAGTTAATTCTCATCTCTCCCGGCAACAGAAAACAATTCCTTGCCTATTCCAATTCCGATAATGTCAAATTCTCCGAAAGCAAATTCTTTAAAATATACAACGCCATTCTTACCAGTGAACCCCTGCTTTCCGCTGTTTCCGAACATCAATTTAAAATTGCCGTACTCATGCCTCCGTCTATCGAAAAATATATGTATTCTTTCTTCTCTGACAAAAACATCTCTTTCTACTCCTATACAGAAAAAAATATTGCCCTGCTTACGGGAAAGGCGGCTGTTCTCATTACAGACTACTCCGAACTTCTCTATAAAATGGCTTATCTCAACAAACCTGTCATATACTATATGCCGAAAAATCTCCCTGTGCAGTCCGAATACAAAATTTCCGACATCTCCGAAAACTCTCTCGGTATCGTCATTTCCGAACATGACAAACTGATTGAATATCTTACCGAAAACATACCTCAAAATTTCCCTCAGCCCGAAATGTATCAAAAACGCTGTGAAAACTTCTTCTCTCACCATGATACCAAAAATTGCAGACGAATTTTTGGGGCTGTTATAGGCTCTGAACCCGACTAAAAAGGCAGTCACAGTAAAAATGCTGTGACCGCCTTTTATTTTTAAAACAACTTATTCATTACAAGTCCCGTTATCAATTTCGGATAAAAATATGTCGATTTCTGCGGCATTTTTTCTCCTGCTGCTGCAACATCTCTTATTTCCGTCACTCTCGTGGGATTGAGTATGAATGCACATTGTGCCTTGCCTGTGTCAACACTCTCAATCGCCTCGTCAAACAATCTTGTATATGTCAAATTTATCTGCTTTGCCATGTTCTCCGCATCTATACCAAATATCTTTTCAAGTACCAACGTATGCAACACCGTTACATCAAGTCCCTGCGTTGCCCTGCTCTTATTCGGCAAAAGTTTCTCTATCACCTTTTCATCTTTCAGCACAAGCAAATTATATCCCTTGTCACCGCTGTAAAATGCAAATGCCTTTTTGCCCTCGTCATACAACTCTTTTAACTTGCTTTCAGCATTGCTTACATCACTTTCTTCCGATACATCAAAATATTCCTTGCAGTCGTTCAGTATCTTCTCTTTATCAAAGCTTTCCAAATCTCTCACAAGCCTGTGTGTCGGCAATACTACCAATCCATCATGTTCCATATCTACCAACATCATCATTACATAATCTTCTCCCCCATCACCAATACCGTTCTCTCGACAGTAATTTCTGTAATTCAATGCCGTTTCATATCTGTGATGTCCGTCTGCTATATAAAGCTTTTTATCCGCAAAATCTCCGCATATTGCATTTATCTCGTCTTTATCCGTCACTATCCACAATCTATGTGTAACTTCATCACCGTCTGTCAGCTCTATTTCGGGCTTGCACTCCGAAAGCTTGTCAAGACGATTTATTATTTTATGCTCACTATCCATATAAAGTGAATATATCTGACTGAAATTGCAGTTCGTTGCTTTCATCAAATTAAACCTGTCCTCTTTTGCCTTTGAGAGAGTTTCTTCATGGGGCAATACCACTCCCTTTGAAAATTCCTCTATCTTCACTCTGACAATACAGCCTTTAAACTTTGCATGAATGCCGTTTATCGAAAATTCTTCTTCATAGATATAAACCGCATCTTCACTATCCTTTTTCAAAACTCCGCTGTCAAGCCATTTTTTAAGCACTTCGCCTGCCGTTTTATAAGGCTCGTCACCTTTTGGGAGTTCCAAACGTATGATATTATTCGGATTTCTGTAAATATATTCCTGTCTTTGTTCCTCACTTATAATATCATACGGCGGGCATACAAGTTCTTCTATTGCTCCTGCCTTTTCCGTGTCAAATCTCAACGCCTTAAAAGCTCTGATTTCTGCCATCTCTCATACTCCTTTAAAATAAATTTTTCTCTATCCTATTTTATACATAAATTTTCTTTCTGTCAATCATTCTTCGACATCTTCCGCAATAATTTTTTCTCCCGTGAGAAATTCAACCGCTCTTTCAATGCTGTCACGGGAATTTCCCCACTCTGCTCCCTCATTCCTGTAATCGAACATCGCACTGAAATGGTGGACATCATCTTTCAGTTCCATCAAATATTCCAATGCCAATACAAAAGTTGCCTGATAAAAAGCGTCAAAATTCTTTCCAAGCCCCTTTTGGTCAACCCCCAAAAGCATAATATAGTGTTCAAGGCATATATACGGCTGTTCGTCATAAAGCTGTCTGAATTCGGGTTCGTTTACCCACATGGCATGAACTATCCTTACCATATTTTCCATATTATATTTTATATCACGGCATATAAAACAATCCTTTGACATACTATCCAACTTTTCAAGCCTTTTCTTGTCAAATTTTCCTCTCGGATTTGTTAAGGGCAGTTCCTCCATTACCTTTTCCAAGTGACTTTCCAATATCAACGCATTGGACAGCCTCTTCCCCAGCTTTATCATCATGGAAAAATGCCTGTAACAAAAGCCCTCTTCATTCGTCTTTACCCTAACATTAGGCTCCATCATTGCCGAACCTGTCACATATTCCGCTTTTCGCCTTTCAAGCATATCCCTCATTCTGCACATCGGACACCCGTCTTTTGGCATAAATACATCATTGATAGGAATACTGCAAATATTTTCCTGCATTTTTTTACACATCTCCCCTGCTTTTTTTATTCAATTATACCCCGAATTTCCCCAAAAGTAAATACAAAAAAGAGAGAACATTTCTGCTCTCTCCGAAAATATCAATTTTTTACCTGTTTTTTCCTTGCAATAAGCCACGACAAAAATCCGAACAATATCACATATCCTCCGCTTGCACAAAGGTGTCCTACGTAATCCTCTACTTTCATTTCTTCGGCAAATCCCGATGACGCAAGAGAATATATCCAATACTCCGCTATTTTCATTACCGCTTCATAATTAAAATTATCACCTTTACTTGCAACAAAGTAAATCAATTCCAGTCCAATATATAAAATCATACTTGCAACAGACGGCAGAAATATATTTGCGGCTATTGAAAATCCCGTTGTGCCGATAAGCTCCGACAACATGAAATACAGTGCCGTCACTCCCAGTATTGCAACAAACTTTCCCAATATCAAAAGCCATATTCCGTTTACTTTTAACGGCTCTACCGCAAAAGGCTTTGTTGCAAACATTATCCAACCCGATATATATGCTACCAATGTTATCGCTGTAAAAATCAATGTCGCTGTTGCACTCGCCACTATGAACTTTGCAAGAAACACATCTGTTCTTGAATATCCTCTTGCATATATGTTTTTGATAGTACCTCTTACTCTGTCCTCACATACAAATATGCCCATGAATATCGCCATGATAGTTGACATCATGCTTATACCCGTATTATTCAAAGCAAGCATATCGGGTGAAAAATTTTTTGCAAATGTTTCCTTCATATTCTCAAGAGAATAATAAGAGTATTCATCTCCAATCGAACTGCTATAATATTTCAGCATATCATTGAAGTTTGCCCTGCTCACCACAATCGTAAGAATGGTAAATACCGCACACAAGCCCAAACATACATAAAAACTCGGCTTTTTAAACAGTCGCCTGCACTCAAATTTTAACATATTTCCCATTTATATCACCTCACACATTCACGGGTCCCATTTTTTGCAGGAAATAATCTTCATAGCTTGTGCTTAAAACACCAAGTTCCGATACTTCAAGCCCCGCTTTGACAAGCTTTGTATTTATCTCTGCCGAGCGTGAAATTTCAGCCGCTATATTCAATTTTCCCTCTGCTTCATTGATGAGTACCTGCGGTATCTGCATTTCCTCTGTCACTATTTGTGCCGCCCTCTGTACGTCATTGCAACGCAATATAATACTTTTTCCGCATTTCTCCGCAAGAGCCTCCGCTGTTATCTCCTCCGTCAGAACTCCGTAACGGATAATTCCATATACCGTGGAAATTTTCTCCAACTCTCCCAAAAGGTGACTTGATATAAAAAACGTAACTCCTCTTTCTTGATTTATTCTCAAAATTATATCTCTTACATCTTTCATTCCCATAGGGTCAAGTCCGTTTACAGGCTCGTCAAGTACCATCAATTCGGGATTTCCCAAAAGGGCTATGGCAATTCCCAATCTCTGTTTCATGCCAAGTGAGAAAGTCCTTACTTTCTTATAAGTTGCCTCTCTCAATCCTACCAATTCAAGTATCTCATGTATTTCTAAATCCGTTCCTCCGCTGAGAATTGAAAACCTTTTCATATTCTCAAACGCTGTGCAGTTTCCGTAAAGTCCCGGCGACTCTATCAGTGAGCCTACTCTCCTTAAATTCTTTATATTTTGAGGCTCTCCAAAAAGGCTTACACTTCCTGCCGTTGCAAACAAAAGTCCCAATATCACTTTCATTACAGTTGTCTTGCCTGCCCCGTTAGGTCCTATAAATCCATATATATCGCCTTTTTTGATGTTCAAATCCAAGTCATTTACTACAAGCTTTCTGCCAAATCTCTTTGAAAGCCCGTGTGTCTGAAGTACAAATTCTTCCATGTCATTCAACTCCTTTTATCACTGAAATCCGCCTACACTATACATCAATACGGAAAATACGCCCAGCACCATCATTATGCACAATACTACACTTACCACTCTTATTATCGTCTTTCTTCTCTTGAACACGTTATCATCTCCTTTCACTCCATTATAACCAATATCATACAATATTTCAAGTACTCATTTTGCAATATTATACACGCTCTTGTTTCATTTGTCAATAAAAATTTATCGTATCACAATAAAACATTTTACTTATTGACAAATCTGCCAAAAAACTTTATATTTATATCAAAAGGAGATGTTTTTTATGTCCGAAACCCTCTTTCAACCAAAATATAATATGTCGCTGAACGACAACGTTCTTTGGGCTAAAAGAAATATGATCGACTCCATTTGGAAAAGTGCCAATTTAGAGGGAATTGCTGTCACATATCCCGATACACAGGTTATATGTGAGGGAATGTCTGTCGCAGGCTATACCATAGATGAAATCAATGCCGTGAATGACCTCAAACACGCTTGGCAATTCCTCCTTGATAATATCGAAAATTCCGTTGACCTGCCATTTGCAAAAAAACTTCATCTTAATTTAGGCAAATTCACCGTGATAAATGCAGGTTCCGTAAGACTTCATGATGTGCATATAGGCGGTACTGACTGGATACCCGAACTGCCTAATGAAAATAAAATTTCCCATGACTTGAATGAACTCTCAAAAATTCCCAATCCTATGGATATGGCTCTTGAAATTTTCCTTTTTTTTACAAGAGGACAATTTTTCTATGACGGAAACAAAAGACTTGCCACCCTCATGACAAACAAAGTGATGATACAAAACGGCTTGGGCATTTTCTCTGTTCCTATCAAATTTCACTCTCAATTCTATCGGCTTCTTGTCGGCTTTTATGAATCGCAGGACAAACTTCCCATCAAACATTTTCTCTATGATAACTGTATCAGCGGAGTATCTTTGTGATACTTCGTTTTTTCTTGAATAAAATGATTGACAAAATTCCCATTTTGAAGGATAATAGTATTGTATTTCTTTTAAAGGAGGATTTTTATTATGGGCTACACTATCGCTCAGAAAATTATCAAAAATCATTTATTAAGCGGTGAAATGACCGTTGGCTCTGAAGTCGGTCTTAAAATCGACCAAACTTTGACACAAGACGCTACAGGTACTATGGCTTACCTCGAATTTGAGGCTATCGGTGTGCCGAGAGTAAAAACCGAAAAAAGCGTTGCCTACATTGACCACAACACTCTCCAGACAGGCTTTGAAAATGCCGATGACCACAGATTTATACAGTCGGTCTGCAAAAAACACGGTATTTACTTCTCCCGTCCCGGCAATGGTATCTGTCATCAAGTACATCTTGAAAGATTCGGCAAGCCCGGCAAAACTCTCATAGGCTCTGACAGCCATACCCCAACAGGCGGCGGTATCGGTATGCTTGCTATCGGTGCAGGCGGTCTTGATGTTGCGGTTGCTATGGGCGGCGGTGCTTACTACATCTCTATGCCCAAAATGGTGCGTGTCAACCTCACAGGCAAATTACAGCCGTGGGTTTCCGCTAAAGATATTATTCTTGAAGTTCTTCGTATTATGACCGTTAAAGGCGGTGTCGGTAAAATTATCGAATACGGCGGTGACGGTGTGAAAACCCTCACAGTTCCCGAAAGAGCTACCATTACAAATATGGGTGCAGAACTCGGGGCAACTACTTCTGTATTCCCGTCCGATGAAAT
>ONIF01000180.1 GCA_900317795.1 uncultured Eubacteriales bacterium
AAAAAATGACGGCTATGTAACGACAATGTTCGGCAGAAGAAGATACTTGCCCGAGCTGACATCTTCCAACCATAATTTGAGAGCATTCGGTGAGAGAGTGGCAAAAAATATGCCAATTCAGGGAACTGCTGCGGATATTATCAAAATTGCTATGATAAAAGTCGATGAACGCCTTAAAAAAGAGGGCTTGAAAGCAAGGCTTATTTTGCAGGTGCATGATGAATTGATAGTGGAAGCCCCCGAAGATGAGGCTTTACAGGCGGCACAGATTTTAAGTGAAGAAATGCAGAACGCTGTAAAATTAAAAGTACCGCTGCCTGCCGATTCCGGTATCGGCAAAACATGGTACAACGCTAAACAATGAGCAATTAGCAATTAGCAATGTGCAATTATTTTTGTGGAGTTTATTTTTTAAGTGAGAGGGTGGTTTTTGATGTTACACGTTTTGTTTGTCTGTACGGGAAACACTTGCAGAAGTCCTATGGCAAAGGCGATATATGCTGAAAAGTCTGTTGAGTACGGTATCAGCAGTATTTGCAGCAGTGCCGCACTCGGTTTTGGGGAGGGAGTTGTATCGCCTAATTCGGTGGAGGTATGCCGTGAAATAGGCATAGATATAAGCGACCACAGACCGCGAGTGATACGTGAACGTGATATTGCCATTACAGATGTGTTTGTAGTGATGACGGAAATGCACGCACAGACTTTAATGGGAATGCTTGGTGTACCCATGAGCAAAATATATATACTTGGCGGAGGAATACCCGACCCCTACGGCTCTGATTTGGAAACTTACAGGGAGTGCCGTAAGAAAATCGAAAAGGGTGTAGATGATTTTTGCAAAATATTAAAGGGAATGATAACAAATAAAAGCTTGAAGGTGGGAAATGATGATCAACCTTATTTTAACGCAAATGCAGTCTGGACACCTTGAAAAATTGGCGGAACTTGAAAAAATATGTTTTTCTTCACAGGCATGGTCCTATAAAAGTCTTGAAGATGAGCTGACAAATCCGACTGCACATTTTTTTGTAGCGGAAGTTGATGAAGAAGTTGCGGGATATATAGGAATGTATGTAGTATG
Organism: uncultured Eubacteriales bacterium; assembly: GCA_900317795.1. GTDB lineage: Bacteria > Bacillota > Clostridia > Oscillospirales > Acutalibacteraceae > UBA1213. The sequence goes on from ONIF01000180.1 coordinate 1,085, forward strand.
CGAAAACTGCTATGTGACAAATGTAGCAGTTTTTCCGCAGTACAGACGGCAGGGCGTTGCAACGGCTTTGATAAAAATGGCTATGCTTACGGCTGACGCTATGGAAACCGATTTCATATCGCTTGAAGTCAGACCTTCCAACGAACCTGCCATTTCTCTTTATCAATCATTCGGATTTGAGCAGAATGGCTTGAGAAAGAACTATTATAAAAATCCGACAGAAGATGCATGGATAATGACAAAGTTTTTTAAAAGGGAATGATGGAATGAAAATACTTTCAATAGAGAGTTCATGTGACGAAACAGCAGCGGCTGTCATAGAGGACGGCAGAAAAATAATATCATCGGTTGTGGCGACACAGGTAGAGGAACATAAATTATATGGAGGAGTAGTGCCTGAGATAGCGTCAAGACGGCATTGTGAGGCAATAAACGGAGTTGTAAGAGAAACGCTTGAACGTGCGGAACTTGATTTTGACGGAATAAATGCAATAGCGGTGACGTATGCACCGGGATTGATAGGGGCATTACTGGTAGGGGTGAATTTTGCAAAAGGTCTTTCAATGGCAACAGGCTTGCCGCTTATCCCTGTGCACCATTTGCGTTCTCATATAGCGGCAAATTACCTTGCACATCAGAATTTAAAACCGCCGTTTTTATGTCTTGTAGTGTCGGGCGGTCATAGTCATATCGTAGAAGTGACGGACTACACGAAAATGAAAGTGATAGGAAAAACCCGTGATGACGCAGCAGGAGAGGCATTTGACAAGGCGGCACGCACAATGGGAATGCCGTATCCCGGTGGAATACATCTTGATAAAGCCGCACAAAACGGTGATGACAGTGCATTCAAGCTGCCAAGACCGAAAGTGGATAACTGCCCGTATGATTTCAGTTTTTCGGGATTAAAGACGGCTGTTATCAATCAAATACACAATGCGGGACAAAAGGGAGTTACACTTCCTGTCAATGACCTTTCGGCTTCATTCAGAAAAGCTGTTGTTGACAGTCTTATGGACAATTTCACGAGAGCCGCTGAGGATTTTGGATATAAAAAATTAGTTCTTGCAGGAGGAGTTTCGGCAAATTCACTTTTGCGTGAGAGAGTTGCGGAAGAATGTGAAAAGCGTGGCTGGGAATATTATTATCCGCCTCTTGAATTGTGCGGAGATAACGGAGCGATGGTGGGTTCTCAGGCATATTATGAATATTTATCGGGCAATATTGCAGGCACAAATCTCAATGCACGTGCAACCATGTCCATAGAACTATAAAATCGGCAGAGTATTCATTTTCGGATACTCTGTCGATTTTTGATTAACTTGAATTTATACTATTTCATTTTTAACAAGTGGATAATTGTCATTCCGAACAAAGTGAGGAATCTTGTAAAGATTCTTCGTCACTGCGTTCCTCGGAATGACAAAGCAAGATTGTTTGATAATCCATTGTTTTATGATGAAATAGTGTTAAAAGCGAAAAAAACGGAATGAGAGATTTTCTCATTCCGCTTTTTGATTTAAGTTATCAGTTACCGTAAGTAAGCTTATCGCCAAGACCGGAAGTACCTCCGCCCAACTTGGTTATATCCGTACCGTCACTGATAGGTCTTGCATATACTCCTGTTTTCCAGTAAGTTTCATTAAAGAGGTCTGCAATATAGGTTTCTGTCGATTCGGGGTCTTTTTCTATAATATACTTGCCCTCACGAATGACAAAGCTGTGTACAATTCCCGTACTGTCAGAATACTGAACAGTGATGTCTGTGAGGAAGTGGACTATCATACTGGTTTCACCCGAGTAATTATAGAATTTGAAGTGAGCATTGCCGCTGCTGTTATACTCTGTTGATGCATCAATAATTCCGACAGCACCAAACTTGATTTCAGAAGCATGGAATTCAACACCACCGCCTCCTACTTCAAGGTTACTCTCCGAACTCCACCTGAAATAGATACCCTTATTGGAGGAGTAGCTGTATGAACGCATTCCGGGAAGTCTGGTGAATGAACCTGTGCTTGCGTCCATATTTACGTCACCGTTGGTCGTTGTCATGTTGATAGTCGAGAAGTCGCCATCCTTTCTCCAGCCAAGTGTTGACGCATCTTGTCCCGATGTATAAACACCGTAATTTTCGGGATTGGTGAAGTAGGCTTCCGCCTGAGAACTGAACAGTCTGAGCACTCCTCCGACAGCAGGAGATGTAGTATCCGTTGTATCCGCATCATCAAAGTCATAAGCACCTGCTTTTACTTTATAAGACTCTTGTTTCTCTGTTCCGTCAACGGTTTTAAAGTATTTAACAGTCGTGTCATACTTGAAGTAAACCGTCATGGCTTCATACTCGGTAGAACCTGTAATCTGTTTCATTTTAAGTTCTACATCTTCCGAGCCTTTTTCTTGAATATACTCGTCACTGTTCATTTCTCGATAGTCCGTAAGGTCATTCTTTCTCCAGAATGAAGCGTCATCACCGTCAATCTTGCCGTAGTCCATGAATACATATACTTCATTCTTTTCTATTTTTTCGCATGGAGTACCCAACTCAACATTTTCATGCTTAATGCCTGTTTCCTTATCGGTATAGGTATTCTTGAATTGAACACTTTCAATATACTCATAAGGCGTATCGGTCAATTCGTTGTAGATGAACTTAATGGGATAGCCCTCAATATTCACCTGGTCAACAGGTTCGTTTTCATGTTCCTTACCTGTACTGTCCTTATAGGATATTGTATAGCTGTAGCCGTTTCCAACGTGCGACTGTGCGTCATAGAGAACAACTGCAATCGTTCCTTCAACGCCTACACGGATATTGGCTATCGTTCTGTCAAGAGCCTCAACAGCACCTCGAGCCGCATCTTCACCTGACTTTTTATTTCCGCTGGCATCTTCCCATTCACCCGTCATAAATGTAACTTCCGCTTTGCTGAGTTTACCCGCAAGAGCGTTTACATCATCGGAATTATACGTTCTGAAATTTCCTCTGTTGACATATTCGGGATACTGTGAAGCACCGGAAGAATTGCGGTGATAAGCGTTGCCGTGGTAATCGGTGCCAAGCGTCCTGTCCATATATGCCTTTGCCTCGCCCATTCTGATGTAAAGAGCATTATAGTCATCTATTATGTCACTGATGTCCTGGCAGTCCCGGTAAGCTTTATCTGCCTCTGCGTCGCTTGACTCTATATTGGAGGCATTGATGGAAGCCTTATAAGTACCATTGGAACCGCCTGCTTTTACGAAATAACTGCTGTAAGTGCCTGTGATAAGACCACGCAGATATGATGAATAATGCACGGAATCACTTGACTGGGTGACCATTTCACCATTGGAATTATATTGATCGACAATCGTCTTTGCATAGTACATATTGACAAGGCTGCCGCAGACTTCTTCAAGACGGTCACTGTCTGACTGATATTTCACCCAGGCACCGTAACCCGAATTTTTGGTGGGGTCAAAGAGTACCGAAAGACCGCCCTGGTATCTTACCTTGTATGTATGAGGAAAGACAGTTCCGTTGACAACCTCATCAACCGAAAACTCAATGAACGGATTGTTCTTTGAGATTTCGCCCGACTTCCAAATATTTGTATTTCTGCCGTAGCCGTCTTCTCCGGCAACTCTGCCGCCTTTCAGCTCTTTCATTTCTATATCCTGCTGGATAGCGGGAATATCAACACTGCTGTCACCGTAAGCTTTGGCAC
>ONIF01000072.1 GCA_900317795.1 uncultured Eubacteriales bacterium
TCTATTGAAACATCTCTTGTAGTATGCGAGATATACAAAAAGAGCGGTGAATGGAAGTTCAATGCACTTGCGGCAGGTTACAGAGGCGGTTTGGCGGCTTTGTGCAGTGCTTACGGTGTGAATGTATAAGGAGGTTGTAAAATATGGCAGTTAATCTTCAAAAGGGACAAAGAGTAGGTCTTGGCAATTCCATGCAGTATGCCTTGATAGGCTTGGGCTGGGATTCCAACAGATATGACGGTGGATATGATTTTGACCTTGATGCATCTGCATTTTTGCTTGGTGCAGACGGAAAAGTTATGCGTGACGAGGACTTTGTATTTTATAACAATCCCGAAGCCCGTGACGGTGCAGTACGTTCCACAGGTGACGATACCACAGGCGGCAACAGTGACGGTGGAGATGATGAACAGATATACATTGACTTTACAAGAATGCCGCCCGAAATAGAAAAAATTGCCGTTACCGTAACCATACACGAGGCGGAGGAACGTCATCAGAATTTCGGACAGGTATCAAATGCTTATGTCCGTGTTGCAAAGCTTGACAGTCCCGACGCACCCGACGGTGAAACCGTTCTTCAGTTCGACTTGGAAGAAGAATTTTCTATTGAAACGGCTCTTGTAGTATGTGAGATTTACAAGAAAAACGGTGAATGGAAATTCAATGCGGTTGCGGCAGGATACAGAGGCGGTCTTGAAGCTTTGTGCAGGGCTTACGGTGTGAATGTTTAAAAAAGCGGAGGTATTTTATCATGGCAGTTAGTCTTCAAAAAGGACAGAGAGTGGGATTGGGTAATTCTATTCAATATGCTCTTGTAGGTCTGGGCTGGGACTCCAACAAATATGATGGCGGATATGACTTTGACCTTGACGCATCTGCATTTCTTCTGGGTGCAAACGGCAGAGTTTTACGTGATGAAGACTTTGTTTTTTACAACAATCTTGAAGCACGTAACGGTGCAGTAAAATCAATGGGTGACGACCTCACAGGCGGCAACAGTGACGGTGGAGATGATGAACAGATATACATTGACTTCACAAGACTTCCGCCCGAAATAGAAAAAATTGCCATTACCGTTACGATACATGAGGCTGATATACGTCATCAGAATTTCGGACAGGTATCAAATGCTTATGTACGCTTTGCAGTGCTTGACTATCCCGATGCACCCGACGGTGAAACTATTCTTCAGTTTGATTTGGAAGAAGAATTTTCCATAGAAACGGCTCTTGTTGTATGCGAGATATACAAAAGGAACGGTCAGTGGAGGTTTAACGCTGTTGCGGCAGGCTATCGTGGGGGATTGGAAGCCCTCTGCCGTGCATACGGTGTAGATGTAGAGTAAAAGATAGTGGAGTTTGGAGAGTGGAGAGTGGAGTTTTTTCAAAAATCCGCTTTTCACTCTTTCTTGATTTGGGGTGATTGAATTTGTATAAGAAAATGTCGGAGGACAGTAAAATTTTAATATCGCATACGGAAAAAAATACAGACCTGCTCGGACCTTACAGACGTTTTGTTATATGGGTTCACGGGTGCTGTTTTGATTGTGAGGGCTGTCTTGCGGAAAATACAAAAAACGGTGCATACACCGAAACGAATATAAAAGACCTTGCACAAGAAATTTTAATGAGCGATACAGAGGGTATCACCATCAGCGGTGGAGAGCCTTTTTTGCAGGCAAAGGCACTTTTTGAGTTGGTGTCGCTCTTGAAAAGTATCAAAGACATCGGAGTTATCATATATTCGGGATTTACTTTGGAGGAACTGCAAGAAAATGATGACAGCAAAAATTTATTGAGCGTCACGGATATACTCATTGACGGCAGATATATAAAAAAGCTTGATGACGGCAGGGCATATATAGGCTCGTCAAATCAGCGTCTGCACTATCTTTCCGACAGATATAAAAATATCGGACAGGAGTATTATTCTGAAAAGAAAAGACGTGCGGAAATAAAATTCACGCTCGACAAGGCGGTTTTAATAGGAGTGCCGTCAAAGAATGTTTTGGAAGTGTGGCAGAAAGTCAAGGAAAAGTCGGGGGGAGAAATTTGTGATTTTTGAAACAGAATTGTTTGTAAGAGATACAATAAGAATCAATATATTAAAAGAGCTTATGGCAGGCAGTGCAACGCTTGCCGTACAGCTTAATGACGGTGAAATAGAAAATTATGCAACTCAAATTCACAATGATATGGGCAGAGTGCGTGTATATGGAAATTTCAATATGGCAGAGAGTATTGACGGAGAAGTCCTTACAATCAGACCTATATCCGTTGACAGAGTAATGAAAGCCGTGCCTGCAATGTCGGAGGGAATTTCGGGAAAGGAAATTGCGATTGTAAGGAGTTCTACAAAGCAGGTTGAAAATACATATCCGTTTGATGAAACATTCATGGGATTGGAGTTAGTGCCGTCAGAGAATAAATATATTCTGAAATTGGAATATGCCGACAGCGTTCAATCCGAACAGCCTGTTATTCGGGAAGAAACACCTGTTATTGAGGAAGAAAAGCCTGTCATGCAGGAGGAACAGTCCGTTATTCAAGAGCCTGTTGTACAAAATCCTGTTAAGGATGAAAAAATACAGAAGATTGAAGAAGAACTTCAAAAGGACTATAAACAGGCAGAAGTTCAGCTTGAAGAATGTAAAACTCAGCTTGAAATTGATAAAAGGGTGTTGGAGTATTACAAAGACAAAGATGTAAAGCCTGTTGAGGAGATTTTCAAAGAAATACAGCAGAAGCTTGATGAGGCTGAAAAGCAGATTGCCCTTTTCATTCAGGCTCAGCAAAAGAAAACGATGGAAATAGAGGGTTCATGAAATGGCAGTTGACAAGGTGAAACAGCTTGAAAGAGAGATAGATGCCCTTCAAAAACAGCTCCGTCAGCAGAATAAACAGGCTGAAACGGAACGTAAGAAAATGGCAGATAAAAATAAACAGGCTATTAAAAACTATCAAGACGACATGAAAAGGGCTGTCCGTGAACATGACGAGAAATCTAAAAAAGAGTATGAGCGAATGCTGAAAGACTATCAAAGAGGTCTTGACCGTGACGTACAAAATGAAATTGCCGACATGAATGCAGATTACAGACGGCTTTTGGAAGATGTCAGAAAAAGTGAAGAAGAACTTGCCCGAAAAACTCGGGAATTTGAACAAGCCGTTCAGTCCGTAAGAGATGACTTGTCAAGGCGTAACGAGGGAAGCAGCCGTGAAGCAAGGGATTATCTTTTGAATGCAGCGGGCGAATTTCATGAAATAGAGAAAAAGCCTCATGAAAAATTCATGCCGAAAAGATTGCAGATTTTTTACAATGCCATTAAAGACGGTCAGCAGTTATATAAAGCAGGCTTGTTTGAGGCGGCAACGGCTGTTGCGATTTCCGCAAAATCGGGCTTGGAAAGGCTCGGCTATAACATAGATGATAAAGTTGAAGAATGGGACGGGCAGTATGATTTGTTCGTGATGAAATTGAATTACCTTGCGGCAAAGGTTCAGCAGGAGCTTGACGACTGGGAAGAATATATTTCGGAAAAAAGCGGAAAAAATTCCGATTTGCGTAAAAAGCACCTTGTTGAAATCAATTACTGGACAAGGGGAGAATTTGCGGAATTGGTGCAGGGTATGAACAAGTATAGAAAAATTGCATGGGAAATAGAGAAAATCGGCAAAGAGGAATATCTGAAAAAGCCCGACAGTGCCAATACAGATGAACTGAAAGAGTATATCAAAGAGGTTGAAAAGATAGATAAAAGGCTTGAAGAACTGCATAACGTGTATAAGCTGAGATATACGGCATCATGTCAGCGTGCGGAGTGGGGAGAAAGTATTATAGACTTTCTTGCAGACGAGATAAATTTGGATTGGCATGAAGATATGACAGGCTATCGCCGGGCAACAAAAGAAGTGCTTTCTTCAAAGGATTTTCAGGATTATATCAAAGTGACGTTTGACGGTGAGGAAGTTACGGAAGATACAAGAGAATGGCTGAAATTGGTGTTTGAAAATGCGTCGGAAAATATGATATATGTCTATCTTGTACCCGTTGAAAATAAGTCAAATGTCGAGAACAGAATTATTATTCATATAGACTATAACGGTGCAGAACAGGAAATATATTCCCGTGATATATGCCGTCATATATGTGAAGTCATAAAATGTGACGAGGAAAGCGGAATTGTAAATTACACGTCAGATATAAATGCATTGAAATTAAATACAAATAAGTCTTTCAGCGATACAGCGAAGGATTTGGAGAACATGAAGAAAAAGTTATAGAAGGGAGATATTTTTTATGAGTGGAGAATCAAGAGGTTTGATTGTATTGCCGTTGTTGTTTGGCGGATTGCCGTTGGTTTTGGGAGGTCTGGCAGTTGCGGGAGTTGCCTATGCGGCAGTAGGTGTGGCAAGGGCAATAAGCGGCAGAAATCAGCAGGCTGACAGAAATAATTACTATCAACAGCAAAATCAGAGAATACAGAATAACATACAGGCACAGCAGGGATATTATCAAGGCTATAACGAGCCTGCAAGGACAATTCCGCCTGCACAGCCCATTCAAAGACCGCAAATCAATACAAGCGGTGTTGAAAACAGAATAGGCAGTTTCAAGAATGAAATGTACAACAGCATGAATGAACAGTCAAGGCTTAATGCACAGGCTTTTGACAGCATGATGAATGAATTGAGTGTTCAAAGAGAAGAATTGCAGAAAATTGCCGAACAGAATGATATAGCTGCCTATCAGGAGTATCTTGGAAAGCTGAAAGAATCCCGTAAACAGTCCATGCAGAATATCTATAAAGCACAGAATGATTTCAATAACGGCTACAAGAAAAATATAGCCGAAACAATGGCAAATGTTACGGCTAATATAAATGAAAAATATGCAGGCTATATGAGTGAATTGGAACAGTTGAAAGCCGATATTCAAGCAAAGGACCAAAAAGCAAAAGAAATTGCAAAGGCATATATCGAAGAAGCACAGGCACTTTTGAAATCTTTGAAAGACGACTTTGAGGGAGAAAAATATTCCTCCCGTCAAATTGTTTCATTGACAAATGAACTCAATCAAGCGATTGACTTGTATAATAAAGGCAGGTATGAAAGTGCGTTGGCAAGTTCAAAAGACGTTGCCGTGAATACGCTTGATGAAATATTTGAGGCAGACGCTAAAAAGCAGGAATGGGAAAATTATTACAATTTGGCACTTGTTTTGTCGGAGGAAGTGAAATGCTTTATCGAGGCACAGGGAACAATTTCTCAGGAAGTGAAAGAGTATGCCGAAAAAGCCGCAGGAAAGCCTTTTTCTGAGGATATAGTGGGTATAAAAATATCCGACTATACGGACAAAAATGCAAAAGGTCAGACACGCTATGACTATATTTTGAGTAAAATCAATGAAATTCATAGTGCATTGAGGGCAGAAAATGCCGATAAGCTGACGACACAGCAGTTGAAAGAATGTATTGATTTTCTGAATAATGACCTGTATCCTCAGTCATCACAATGTATCAATAAGGGCATTATCAATATGAATAATGCTTTTTCACGTCAGAATATGAGTGAGGAAATCATAGATTTCTTTGAGGAACACAATTTCACTTTCAACGGCTATGCTTATGAAAACGACTGTCATGATAAAGCACTTCATATAGGACTTGCCAATGAATCGACGGGTGAAGAATTGATAGTAACGCTTGCCCCCGAAGTCATGCAGAATGGTGATATTCAGACAAGAGTTGATTTGAAGCAGATAAAAGGCGATGAAGCCAATGAGGAAAGAAAGGCATATTACAGGGAGTGCATTGAAAATGTTGTAAAGGGAAGCAATCCTTATGCAAGCGTGGATATAAAGTGCAATGCCGAAACGAAAAATAAACTTTCCTCTGATACCGAAACCAAAAAGAAATTGAAGATGGAGTAAAAAATGAGTTCGATATTGGAAAGACCGAATTTGAATAAAATATTCCTGATATACGGAAATCTTGATGATATGTTTATATCGCCCGACTTGCAGAAAAATAATTTCCGCCCCTATCTGAATGCATATTTGAAAAGCTTGGGCTATCAGAAAATAGTGTTTTATTCGGGTGCGAAAAATACGGGAAAATATGTGCTTGATGATGAAAGTGCGGTTTTGGCGATAAACAGGAATAAAAGACAGGGAACTGTCGGTGATAATCCCGACAAGCCCAAAAGAAGAATATTAAGCCCGAAAGCAAGGCAGAATGAAGAAAAAAAGAATGAAGTTAAAGAAGATGTGCAGAAATCCGCTGAAAATGCAAAACCGCAGGATAACGGCAAAATGATTTATAAACAGCCGAAAATAACGCCTGCCGAATTTCTTGACGATGCAAAGAAAATGATGAAGGATTCAAGCGTGAAAACAGCGGTTGTATTCACATTCTTTCAGGATTTCGTGACGGATAATTCCGCACCTCAACAGCAGTATTCCGAATTGCTGTCGCATTTATGGGACGAATATACTTTGAATGGCAATGAAAATATCTGTATATTCCTTGCACCGCAGATGAATGCGGATTCCATTTCGGGAATGTTCGATAAACTGCAAAGCGGTGATGTTTTCCGCAACAGATTTTTCAATGAAAATAAAACCATAAACAGAAGCTGTACGATATATGTCGGTTTGCCAAATCAAGATGAATTTCGATATATGCTGGAATATTTGCGTATAGTTGGCGATAACGGGAAAAAATTGTCTTATCGAATAAAAGACGTTCCAAAAATGGTATCATCATTGATGTATTTAAGCCGTGAGGCTGACCGTGAGGAAAATCGTGCAGGCTATTTAAGTTCCGTTTATGAAAATATTGCCTATTACATGAGAAATTTTGACGGTGATACCGTTCCGTTTGATGAAAGCGTCATTAAGAAAATTTACAGCCGTTTTAAAGCGGATTCGGGCGACCCTATGGAAATTTTGATGAATACAAAGGGCTGGGAAAGCGTTGCCAAGAGAATACAGGAAATCGTAAAAGACTACAAGCAGAAAAAATCCCGTGCATTAGCCGAAAGACCGAAAAAGAAAAATGAAAAGAAACTGATATGTGCAAGTGAACGTATCAACACGCCCGAAGATAATATAGAATTCAATTACCCCGTACCGCATTTCGTCATAAAGGGAAATCCGGGAGTTGGCAAAACGACTGTTGCACGATTGATAGGGCAGATTTTCTATGAAAACGGCATTCTGAAAAAGGGCTTGACGGTTGAAGCCACAAGAGATGATTTGATAGACAGATATGTAGGCGGTACTACGGGCAAAACAAGAGAAGCTGTCATGTCTGCACAAGAGGGAGTGCTTTTCATAGATGACGCATATTCTCTCCTTGACGGAAGTGAGGAAAATAACTATCCCAAACAGGCGATTGATGAATTGGTTGCGATTATGACAAATCCCAAGCAGTACCGATTTTGCATGATTATGGCAGGCTATCCCGAACCTATGGATGAACTTTTGAAAATGAATGCAGGTTTGTCAAGCCGTTTCAGCAAGGCGAATATTTTGACGATAGAGGACTATAAGCCCGATTTGCTGAAAAGCATATTTGTTTCCAACTGCGAAAAAGACGGCTATAAAATTGATGAAACGCTTGATTTGGATTTGTTTTTCAAAAACTTGTATGACCAGCGTGACAGGGCAAATTTTGGTAATGCAAGAGATATTGTCGCTATTGCAAGGGAAACTAAAATGCAGTCGTCTTTGCGTGATGACGATGAAAGGCTTATTTTAAAAGAGGATTTCGGCAGTTATGAAAAGTATTTTGATAAGCATGGAGTATCTTCCATAGATGAAATATATGCCGAGATAGATAATTATATAGGCATGGAGTTTGTGAAAGAACTGTTTGAAAATGTACGTCTTGAAATTCTTGATGAAGAAGACTGCAAGCGTAGGGGAGTGAAGCCCGATTTTTATGCAGACCACTATATTTTTTCGGGAAATCCCGGAACAGGTAAAACGACTGTCGGAAAAATGAT
>ONIF01000078.1 GCA_900317795.1 uncultured Eubacteriales bacterium
AAACAAATCCCGAAGGGATTTGCACCACCACTATCCACTAACCACTAACCACTAATCACTCAATTCTGATTTATCGAGCACAGCTCGATAAATCAGAATTATCACATCAACCAACGGAGCATGGATCATGAACGAACGTCTCTGGGGAATCCTGGTGGATTCCCTTCCAAAGCTGCTGGAATACGGCGTAAAGGTGACAGTGCCCCTGACAGCACTGTCCTTTGCGCTTGCGCTGGTGATTGCGCTGATCGTGGCGATGATACAGTACGCCAATGTGCGCGTGCTGCGCCAGGTATGCCGCTTCTACATTTGGATCATCCGGGGCACGCCGCTGCTGGTACAGCTTTACCTGGTGTTCTACGGCCTGCCCAGCCTGGGCGTCACGCTGCCGGCCTATCCCACGGCGGTGCTGGTGTTCGGCTTCAACGAGGGGGCCTATATGGCCGAAAGCATGCGCGGGGCGCTGGAGAGCGTCTCCCGGGGCCAGATGGAGGCGGGCTGGTGCGTGGGCCTGAATTATTTGCAGATCATGCGCCATATCGTGCTGCCCCAGGCCTTCCGGGCCGCCTTCCCGGCGCTGTCCAATTCGCTGATCTCAATGCTGAAGGGCACCTCGCTGGCGGCGACCATCACCGTGACAGAGATGTTCAGGGAAGCCACCATCATCAACGGCCGCGTGTACGAATCCCTGGGCCTGTATACCGAGGTGGCCCTGATCTACCTGGCCTTCTGTACGATATTGACCTGGCTGCAGCACATTGGCGAGAAGAAGCTGGCCAGCTACGGGGGTGATCGGGCATGATGCTTGAGGCGCGGGATGTGCGCAAGTCCTTCGATGGCCGCGAGGTGCTGAAGGGCATCGACCTGGGCGTGGAGAAGGGCGAGGTCATCGCCATATTGGGGCCCAGCGGCTCCGGCAAGACCACGCTGCTGCGCTGCCTGAACTTCCTGGAGCGTGCCGACGGGGGCGAGCTGACCTTTGATGGGGAGCGCTTTGATCTGCACGGGGCAAGCCGTAAGGAGGTGGCCCGGCTGCGGCGCAAGACGGCTTTCGTGTTCCAGAACTACAACCTGTTTCTGAACAAGACGGTGCTTCAGAACGTCACCCTGGGCCTGACCGTGGGCATGGGCATGAAGCGGGACGAGGCCAAACGGCTGGCCGTGGATGCCCTGACACGGGTGGGCATGGACCAGCGGCTGGACAGCTATCCCAGCCAGCTCTCCGGCGGCCAACAGCAGCGCGTAGCCATCGCCAGGGCACTGGCTTCCAGCCCCGAGATCATTTACTTCGACGAGCCCACCAGCGCACTGGACCCCGAACTGATCGGCGAGGTGCTGGCTGTGATGCGCAAGCTGGCCGAATCGGGCATGACCATGCTGGTGGTGACCCATGAGATGGAATTCGCCCGCAATGTGTCCAGCCGGGTGCTGTTCATGGAGGAGGGGCGCGTGATCGAATCCGGGCCCTCGAAGGCTTTCTTCGAGAACCCGAAGGAGGAGCGTTCCAGGGCGTTCATCGGGAAGATACTCAAATACTGCGTCAAGTAAATCACCCGTGCCGTGACCGTGTACAGATGATACCTGTATAGGGTCGCCCAAGCCCAAATTATAAAATTCATAGAAATTCGGATCGGGCTCGCCCACTTTATCGCATTTATTCACGCACAATACAACAGGTCTGCCGCTTTTTTGAAGCATTGATGCAACTTCATGGTCTGTTGCAACAACTCCGCTTTTGATGTCCGTCACAAGTACTATGACATCTGCCGCATCTATTGCAAGCTGTGCCTGCACTCTCATCTGCTTTAATATAATATCTTCCGAATACGGCTCTATACCGCCCGTATCTACAAGAGATATTTTCCTGTTTCTCCACTCGCACTCGCCAAATATCCTATCTCTTGTCACTCCCGGTGTATCGTTCACGATTGCTATTCTGTCACCGACAAGCTTATTGAAAAGAGTGGATTTTCCGACATTTGGTCTGCCGACTATCGCAATTACAGGTTTTGCCATATTTTCACCCCTATCTTTGACAACAAAAAAAGAGAAGGAAACGCTCCTTCTCTGATTTCATGGAAAAAACGGAAGGACTTTTTTGAAATCAAGCCTCTTCCTGTGCAATCACTACTCTGCTTCTGTAAGTACCGCAGTTTGAGCAGGCTCTGTGAGCGAGCTTGTACTCACCGCACTCAGGGCATTTTGTAAGAGCAGGAGCTGTAAGCTTCCATACTGCCGAACGTCTTGTGTTCTTTCTTGCTTTAGAAGTTTTTCTCTTAGGTACTGCCATTTTATTTTTCCTCCTTGAATAATTAAAGTACCGAAAATCATTCCGACCAGAGCTTTTTAAGCACTGCCAATCTCGGGTCAGGCTCATGCGTCACACATGAACAACTGCCCTCATTAAGATTTTTTCCGCACTTTGGACACAAGCCCTTACAAGATTCTTTGCAGAGGAACTTTGACGGAAGTTCCAAAAGAATATCATCTCTGAGTAAAGACACAGTATCGAGCTTATAGTCAGGTGCTTGTATATAGTCATCGCTTTCGTCGTCAGTGACTTGGGCGATGAGAATATGACTGAATTGAAATTGATAACTTTTTTTGAGCGGTTCAAGACATCTGCCGCACTCACAGTAGTAGTTAAAAGCGACATCTGCCAAAAATTCGGCAATACCCGCTCTGTTTTTGACGGTAATATCTGCCGAAACAGGCTCTCTGAAATTATCCTGCACATCTGAAAGGTCTATCTCCTCATGCAGAGTCAGGCTTTCATTCTCGTTAAGAAATATTTTCTTTAAATCAAGAATCATCATTTCACCCCTGCCGAATTATTTTAAACGCCTTTTTCTATTATAATTGCCAAAACCCGCTTTGTCAATAGCTTTTCCGCAAATTCTCCCAAATTTATTCTTTTGCGGATATATTATACAGACTGCTTTTTCCGAGGATATACACGCTGTTTATATCGGCAAAGCGTATTTTTCTGGAATCGCTTTTTGAGGGTATTTCCCCTACTTTTTTTCCTTTCATGTTATATACGCAGGCTTCCCTGTCAAAAAGGACTGCCACCCTGTCATTACGGTAATCCATGGAAAGCACTTGACGGTTTGTCATTATATCGGCTGTATTTTTACCGTTTTCGTCTGTCATAAGCACTTCGCATTCCTTGCCGTCGGGCGTTGACGACAGCGATAAAAGCATACCGTTTTTTCTGTCAAGAGTGTAGCACGTAAGAAATTTGGAATGATATTCAATATTTTTCTTTGAACCGCCGTTGATATCTATATAATAAGCCGACTTGTCGCCTACCGCTACGGCATTCCCGTTATCAAGATATTTTATATCATATATATATATTTCGTCAAATTCATATCTCTGCATATAATTCCCCTGAGAGAAGTCAAGCACATACAGTACGGACAAAAGACTTCCGTTTTTTGCGGAAAGCCCCGATACAACAGCCCTTGTGCCGTCTGTATTTATCGAAACCCTGTTTACATAGAAATCCGCAAAGGAATATTGATACATTTCAAGGTCGTCTTTCCTGTAAACCGTCAGTTTTGCAAGGTAGTCATCATCTTCCGAAAGTATGCAGTATATGCCCTTAGGGCATACGTCTGCACAAAATATCTTTTTTTCCGTCAAGCCCGTTTTGACAACGCTGTCCCTGTCTATAATCGTATAGCCCGTTGCACCCTCATTGTACACGATGGAATATGAGGAGTTTGTGCTTAATATCGGGTTGGCAAATGCATGGTTGACCTCCTGATACTTTCCCGCATTGGAATTCAGTACCGTAATAGAAGTATCACTGCAATAGACAGGCACTCCGTCCATCAAATCAAAATTGCCCGTATCTACATCTGCACCCGAAAAGCTAGCAGGATAACCCTCACCCTCCGACATTCCCAAAAGGTCGTATGCTACCCAATGCGATATATTCTCGGGTGTCAGCTTATCTATATTAGTCACCGCCATTACCACAACTACCGATATAACAAGTATAAGAAAGCCCTTGAAAAACGTTTTAGTGGCATTGGCAGGCAAAGGCTCACTATCCTTTATTTCATCAAGAGGGGCATCTTCATAACTGATTACTTCCCTCTCTTTCTCGCCTGCAAGTTTCTTTATATAGTTTCCTTTTTTCTTCATAGCTTTTCCTTTCGCTTAAAGACCTTTTGCAAGTCTTTCCCTTTCAGCCTGCGGAAGTCTTAAATATGTCGGCATAAGCATACCCGATGTACAAAGATTATTTTCTTCTGCCATTTTTTCGGCACATCTTGCCGTACCGTAAGCGTGCTGAAATCTGATATTTTCGGGCACAAGCACAATATTTTCCATTCCCTCAAATGCCTTTTTGCATATCTCCGCACCGTCACCCACAAGATATATTTTTTCTTCGTATTTTTCAAGTTCTTCCGAAAGTTCCGCTATACTCAATGCCCTGTCGGGTGTGATACGTTTCGGAATACCGTCTTTCATTTCAAACAGTGCATTGTAAACCTGTGCACACCTTGCGTCCATGACTGCACATATTATTCCGCTTTCATACGGCATACAATATGCCATTGCTTCCAGCGTCGAAACACTTGCACACGGCTTATTTAAGGGCATTGTCAAGCCCTTTACAGACGCTACTCCTATTCTCACTCCCGTGAATGAACCCGGTCCCGAATTTACCGCAAACACATCTATATCTTTTATACTCGTTCCCGTAGTTTCCAAAAGACTTTCTATTATCGGCATTAAAGTCTGACTGTGAGTTGTCTTTGTGTTCAGAAAAAACTCTCCCATAAGTCTGCCGCTGTCCAAAAGGGCGGCTGATACGGGTGCGGCACTTGTATCTACTGCCAATATTTTCATATATCTTCAGCCCCCTCTATCTCTATCTCTCTTTCATTCTCCGAAATCACTTTTATATATACCCTTATACAATTATCAGGCAAAGCGTTTTCTATATTCTCACTCCACTCTATGACCATTACACCGTTATCCATGTAATCAAAAAATCCCGTTGTATATAAATCATCAAATGTGTTTATCCTGTACATATCAAAGTGATATACAGGAAATTTTCCCTCATATTCATGCACAAGGGCAAATGTCGGACTTGACACGCCATCTTCTATGCCAAGTCCCCTTGCCAATCCCCTTGTAAATGCCGTTTTGCCTGCACCCAATCCTCCGAACATCGCTATGATTTCCGTACCTTTGAGCGTCTGTGCAAGCTTAAAGGCTATTTCTTCTGTTTCAATATACGATTTACTGAAAAATTTCTGCAAAATAATTTCCCCTATCAGAAAAGACCTGTTATTTTACCGTTGGTATCAACGTCAATTTTCTCTGCGGCAGGCACTTTCGGCAAGCCCGGCATTGTCATTATATCGCCTGTATAGACTACCACAAAACCTGCACCGTTTGACAATCTTACATCTCTTACTGTGATATTGAAATTCTGCGGCTTGCCAAGCAATGCAGGATTATCCGACAAGGAATACTGTGTTTTTGCCACGCATACAGGCAAATTTGCTGTATCAAGCTTTTCAATTTCAGCCAATGCCTTTTGTGCCTGTGCCGTGTAGATAACTCCGTCTGCACCATAGATATTCTTTGCAATCGTCTGTATTTTCTCTTTAATTGGCATATCATCGGGATAAAGTGTTTTAAATTCAGAGGGCTTTTCAACTGCCTGTGCGACTTTCTGTGCCAATTCAATGCCGCCCTCTCCGCCTTTTGCGAATACCTCCGACAATGCAAAATCTGCACCAAGCTTTTTACAATAATCCTCTACAAATGCTAATTCTTTATCCGTGTCGTTTCCAAATCTGTTTATGGCAACTACAACGGGTACTCCGAATTTCTGCATATTTCCGATATGCACACCCAAATTCACGATACCCTTTTCCAATGCTTCCAAATTTTCGCTTGCAAGCTCTGTTTTCGGCACTCCACCGTTATATTTCAATGCCCTCACCGTTGCAACCAGTACAACCGCTGACGGCTTTAAGCCTGCTTTTCTGCACTTGATGTCAAAGAATTTCTCTGCACCCAAGTCAGAACCAAATCCAGCCTCCGTTACGCAATAATCGGCTAATTTCAATGCCAATTTCGTTGCCCTTACAGAGTTACAGCCGTGTGCGATATTTGCAAAAGGTCCTCCGTGCATAAGTGCAGGAGTTCCCTCCAATGTCTGCACCAAGTTCGGCTTGATAGCGTCTTTCAACAATGCCGCCATTGCACCGTTTGCTTTCACATCTCTTGCATATATCGGCTTGCCCTCAAAATTATACGCAACAAGTATATTTCCCAAACGCTCTTTCAAGTCGTCTATATCAGCCGACAGGCACAATATTGCCATTACTTCACTTGCAACCGTGATGATAAAGCCATCTTCTCTCGGTACACCATTCACTTTACCGCCCAAGCCTGCAACAATATTTCTCAATTCCCTGTCGTTCATGTCAAGGCAACGCTTTATCAAAATTCTCCTCACATCTATATTAAGAGAATTTCCCTGCTGAATGTGATTGTCAAGCATGGCACACAACAAGTTATTTGCCGCTGTAATGGCGTGCATATCGCCTGTGAAGTGCAAATTGATGTCCTCCATAGGAATGACCTGTGCATAACCGCCACCTGCTGCACCGCCTTTAATGCCAAACACGGGACCAAGTGACGGCTCTCGGAGTGCAATAACTGTTTTCTTACCGATTTTAGCCAATGCGTCACCCAAGCCGACTGATGTAGTTGTCTTGCCCTCACCTGCGGGAGTGGGATTGATTGCCGTTACCAATATCAATTTACCGTCTTTGTTGGCTGCTGTTTCTTTGATAAGACTTTCCGACAGCTTTGCTTTATATTTTCCGTAATACTCAAGATGTTCCTCTGAAATTCCCAATTTCTGTGCAACCTCTTTAATAGGCTGTGCCTGCACCTGCTGTGCTATCTCAATATCTGTCAACATATTCAAAACTTCCTTTCAATTTCAAATAATAATCTATTTTAACACATCTTTCTTGAATGTACAATATTTTTTCAAAATAAAAAATCAAAAAAATCTTATTTGGGATATTGACTTTTTGTGTACACGGTGTTATTATTTAGGTGTACACAAAAAAGAGGTGATGAATTGAGTACACTCGGCAGACCTAAAAGTGACAACCCAAAAGATATTCAACTGAAAATCAGAGCCGACAAACAGACAATAGAAGATTTACAGTTTTGCTGTAAACAAACAGGTCTTAATAAAAGCGATGTTATTAGGCTTGGTATCAAAAAGGTCAAACAAGAGGTCGAAAATAAAAAATAGTGTAAACCGCCACTCTACCAAAAGAAACAGTTTACACTATATCAACAGACAGAAAATTCTATCTGAAATCTATTGTACATCAAATAGGCTTTTCTGTCAATTACATCAGAAAGGATTTTTTATAATGATTGATATTGAAAAATTTCTCGACATCAACACCTATTCCGAAAATAATATGCCCTTTGCAAGCGAACTCTTTACAAAACTTAACGAAAGCTATTTTTTGCAGAAATCAAACGACTTGAAAAGCGTTGAACGCAAAATAACCCTTACCGATGAAGAAGATAAACTCTTTGAAAAAGTATATTCGGAATATCTCGAACAATCCTACATTCAGCAAAGAGAATGGTTTAATATCGGTTTTCGTCTTGGGGCAAATTTCGCTTTGGAAGTCTGCGGAAGATAACATATAAAAAATTTTCAAAAAATATCTTTTCAAACGACACTTTATATGCTATAATGAGAATCGGCATTATCCCTATCAAAATAAAAGGAGATTTGAAAAATGGAAATTGTTTGTTTAGACCTTGAAGGCGTACTTGTACCTGAAATATGGATTGCTTTTGCAGAGGCAAGCGGTATTCCCGAATTGAAAAAAACTACCCGTGATGAACCCGA
>ONIF01000194.1 GCA_900317795.1 uncultured Eubacteriales bacterium
GACAAGAAAACAATCTTGCCTTCTCTTTTTGCATGAAAAAAGGACATTCACCGAAAAAGCGAATGCCCGAAAAAATTATTTTTTATCGTCTTTTTTGTCATCTTTGGCAGCGGTTTTTTCGGCAATTTTCTTGCCTACAAAGTCGGCAGCCTGGTCAACAACTGTATTGACGGTGTCGGTGACCATTTTTTTGTCAACTTTATCGCCCGCAACCTTTTCGGCAGCATTTACAGCCACATCTGATACGGTTGATTTTACTGCATTAAGGTCTAAATTATTAAGGTTTAAATCAAGTCCCATTTCAAAAGCCTCCTTTTTTTAATATCTGCAATATTATTATAGATGTTTTGTTTGAGAGTGTCAATCATTTTTTTTACACTTGCAAAGAATGTCAATAAATGATATGATAGTAAGCGAGGTGTATAAAAATGGCGATTGTAACGGTAAACGGTCTTTGCATGGAGTTCGGGGAACAGAAGTTGTTTGACGGAATGACATTCGAGATACAGGAAAATGACAGAATAGGCTTGATAGGCGTAAACGGCTGTGGAAAGACGACACTTTTCAAACTGCTTACAGGGGAGTACTATCAGACAAAAGGCAGTATTGTTTTGAATAAAAATGCAAGCATAGGCTATATGGAACAGCACGTTTGCAGGAATTTGGAGAGGTCTGCTTATGACGAAGTGATGACGGTATTCAGCGAGCTTATCGAAATGGAGAGGGAACTTGACTTTCTCAATGCGAAAATAAGCGGAAAGTGTGAGAATTTAGGTGAACTGATTGAAAGGCAGAGCTTTTTAAATGACGAGTTTACAAGGCGTGGGGGCTTGACGTGCAGAGCAAGGGCAAGGTCTGCCTTATTGGGACTGGGGTTTGATGATGAGCAGATACGTTTGCCGATAAGTGCATTGAGCGGAGGACAAAGGGCAAAATTACAGCTTGCCAAACTGCTTTTATGCGGGGCAAATTTTCTTTTGCTTGACGAGCCGACAAATCACCTTGACACGCATTCTGTGGAGTGGCTGGAAGAATATCTGATAAATTCAAAGTGTGCGTATCTCATCATATCGCATGACAGGTATTTTCTGGATAAGACGACTTCAAAGACGTTTGAGCTTGAAAATAAAAAAATGACCGTGTATAAAGGCAATTACACGGCATATTTGCCCCAAAAGGCGGAAAGACGGCTTTCCGAACAGAGAGTGTATGACAATACCATGAAAGAGATAAATCGTTTGGAGGGCATCATTGAACAGCAGAGAAGATGGAACAGAGAGAAAAATATAAAGACAGCCGAAAGCAAGCAGAAAGTGATAGACAGGTTAAGCGAAAATTTGAAAAAGCCCGAAAATCTGCCGACAGCCATGAGTTTTGGATTGGATATCAAAAATCAGAGCGGAGAAGATGTGCTTGAAGTTGATAAAATATCGCTTGGGTTTGGAAGTGAACCGCTGTTTGAGAACGTGTCAATGGAGGTGCATAGGGGAGAGAAGATATTTATATTAGGTCCGAACGGGTGCGGAAAAACGTCACTTTTAAGGACATTGTTAGGGCAGTATCATGCACAAAGCGGAAGAATAAAATACGGTGTCGGGGTAAAAACGGGATATTATGACCAGATACAGACGGGCATGGACAGCGAAAAAAGCATTTTTGAAGAAATGGCTGACAGCTTTCCTGCCATGACGAACACGGAAATAAGAAGCACTCTTGCAAGATTTTTGTTTAAAAATGATGATGTATTCAAGCCGTTGTCAACGCTGAGCGGAGGGGAAAGGGCAAA
This sequence comes from uncultured Eubacteriales bacterium, assembly GCA_900317795.1. Classification (GTDB taxonomy): domain Bacteria; phylum Bacillota; class Clostridia; order Oscillospirales; family Acutalibacteraceae; genus UBA1213. Next base: position 1,787 of record ONIF01000194.1, read on the forward strand.
AGTGCTTTTGACAAAGCTGATGCTTGGAAAGTTCAATTTTCTAATGCTTGACGAGCCGACAAATCACCTTGATATTATATCATGTGAGGCATTGGAGCAGGCTTTGAAAGAGTATGAAGGCACACTTTTGATAGTATCGCATGACAGGTATCTGATAAACAGCCTTGCGGATAAAATATACTATCTCACGCCTACGGGAATAGAGATATTTGAGGGAAATTATGACGCATTTCTTGAGAAGTTCAAGCCGTTTCAGACAGAGCGGAAGCCCCCCGAAGAACAGCCCGAAAAGCAGACAGAATATAAAAACAAAAAAGAGCGTGACGCACTCAGGCGAAAAATGAAAGCAAGGCTTTCCAAAGTGGAAGTTGAAATTGCCGAAAAGGAAAATTTATTAAATGACTTGAATGCAGAGATGAATTCTCCCGAAGTATCAAGCGATTATGAAAAAATGCTTGAATTGACGAACAAGATAGACGAGGAACAGCGAAAGCTTGAAAGTCTTTACAGCGAGTGGGAGGAACTGAGCGAGTATTTTTGAAAAAAAATTCTGCATACATTTTGCTGTATGCAGAGGAAATTTATTTTTCTTCAAAAGCGAAGTTTTCAATATCTTCCAAAAATTCAGTCGGAGGTTCTTCATCAGGGACTTCAAGTATAATAGGCTTGGTGATGTCAAGGCTTACAATGCCTATAATAGAATGAGCGTCAATAGTGTAAATGTCGGAAACAAGATTTATTTTAAGGCGGTCATATTTAGTCGTCATTTCAACAAAGTGTCTGACATGGTCAAGGTCTTTCAAAAAAATTTTTTTCTGATACATCTTTTAAACCTCCGAATTTTTTTATTGTCCTTACACATTTTATCAGCAAATATGCGTGAGGTCAACCGTATTTTTAAAAATAAATATTCTTTGGTAACGGTTTGATGAATTGTTATGAAAAGGGAAATCTTTTATTGATATTTACGAAGGGATAATGAGAGTGGAGTGTGGAGAGTTGGGAGTGGAGTGTTTTTGAATGAAAGCAGAAATGAGAGATTTACTCTGAAAAAGGAAAGGGAATATGATGAAAGCAAAAATGATAACTCTGGGCTGTAAGGTAAATCAGTTTGAAAGTCAGGCGATGTATAAAGCCCTTTGCGAAAGCGGATATGAAATCGCAGGGGAGAATGAAAAAGCAGATGTATCTGTCATAAATTCATGTGCCGTGACGAAGATGAGTGAACAGAAAGCAGTGAAACTGATACATAGAATAAGACGTGAAAATCCCGATACAGTGATAGTGCTGACGGGGTGCATGGCACAGGCTTTTCCCGAATCAAGCGAGGAATTGTCCGAAGTTGACATAGTTCTTGGAAACAAGAGGAGAGCGGATTTAATACCGACATTGGAAAGATATTTTTCCGAAAAGCATAAAATGACCGCTGTTGAGGACTATGGAAAAAAAGATGAATATGAAAGCTTGGAAATAGATGATTTTGTAAACAGGACAAGGGCGTTTTTGAAAATAGAGGACGGGTGCAACAGGTTTTGTTCATACTGCATAATCCCGTATGCAAGGGGCAGAGTGCGTTCATGTTCGCTGGAATATATAAAAAGAGAAGTGCAGGCATTTGCCAAAAACGGCTATAAAGAAATTGTGATAATAGGGATAAATCTTTCATCATTCGGAAGTGACAACGGATTGAAGTTTGCAGACGCAGTCAAAACGGCTTGTGAAAGTGCAGATGTAAGAATAAGACTGGGTTCACTTGAACCCGAAAGCATGGATATGGAAACGCTGAAAGAGTTTGCAAAATATAAAAATTTTTGTCCGCAGTTTCATTTGTCACTGCAAAGCGGTTGTGATGAAACGCTGAAAAGAATGAACAGGCACTATACAAGTGCGGAGTATGCGGAGATAGTGGGGAATATCAGAAAAGTGTTTGACAATCCGTCAATTACGACAGATGTGATGGTAGGATTTGCGGGGGAGAGTGACGAGGAATTTAAAAAGTCGCTTTCCTTCGTGAAAAGCATAGGATTTGCCAAAGTGCATATATTCCCGTATTCAAGGAGAAAAGGCACTGTTGCGGATAAGTATGGAAATCAGATTTCGCCCGATGTGAAGAAAGCAAGAGCGTCTGAAATGGCAGAGGAAACGGCTTTGACATCACAGGCATTTTTGAAGTCGCAGGTGGGGAGAATTGAGAAAGTTCTGATAGAAACGAGAAACAAAAACGGCAGATATGAGGGTTATACCATGAATTACACACCCGTATTTGTGGAGGCAGATGAAAGTTATATCAATGAAGTAGTTGACGTGCTGATAACAGGCGTTGAAAACGAACACTGCACGGGACAATTAGCAATTAGCAATTAGCAATTAGCAATTAGCAATGTGCAATGTGCAGTGTGCAATGTGAAAAGCCGTATTGCCTGATTTAAAAAAAAGGCAGTACGGCTTTTTTTTATTTTACAACAAAGCTGAAAAACTTTTTGATTTCTACATTGTTGGTATCTTTTAGTTTCACGCAGGCTTCATAAGCACCGCAAAATACAGGTCTGTATTGGACAGAGCCTTTTTTGAATTCACCAAGCTTTTTCCAGACGGTTTCATTTTTTCTTTTGACAAGGGCAGTATATGTATAACAGCCCGTGCCGCCCTCACCGTTAAAGCAAATAGTGAGTTTTTTGCCGAAGTCAACGTAGTTTGAAGAAATTACAGAGAGATTTTGCAAATTATAGCAATCCGCCACAGAAAAATATTTTGCTCTCAAAATTTCTGTATAGGCATTTTGCAGACTTTTCAGCATGATTTTTTCATTTTGGGTGTC
>ONIF01000080.1 GCA_900317795.1 uncultured Eubacteriales bacterium
CAGAGTTGGAGTGGACATTTTCAGAGTTGGAGTGGACATTTTCAGAGTTGGAGTGGACATTTTCAGAGTTGGAGTGGACAAAATAGATTTTTTGGTCTTTATTTCCACCTTGTCTTTGGCAGGATATGTAATGACTGATTTCTAATTCTTTTAATGATCTTCTAACCGTTTTTTCGTTTACTGCACAATCCATAGCCAATTCTTTAATGGGATAAATACAGTAAGTTCCGTTTTCGTCTATTGCTGTCGGTCTGTTCCTGAGCAGGTCGTAAATTGCTTTTGCTTTGGCTGATAAATTTTCCATAAAAAATACCTCCGTAAAAATTTATTTTTTTACGAGGCAACTACACAAAATATACTTGATTTTTTGTTTATATTATGTTAAAATATCAAAAGAAAATAAAAAATAAATATAAACACAGTACATTTGGGTGGCTGACCTCGTGTATTGTTCGGGTAGTGATTTTGTGGAAGGAATCACTGCCCTCTGTTTTTTATTATAACATGAGTTTCATTTTTTTTCAATAAATTTTACCAATATTTATAAGGAATGAATAAAAATAATCGTTTATAAAAATCTATCCCGACAAAGTAATTTTACTCTGTCGGGAATTTTTTGTTTTCAGGAAATCATTTGTCACCGTAATGAGTGCCGCATTGCAAAATTTCTAACTGCTCGCCATTGATACGGAAAACAATACGGTTCTGATCGTCAATCCTGACACTCCAATAACCTGAAAGATTGTGTTTCAGAGGTTCAGGTTTACCAGCACAGTTATAACCGTTGCGGTCTATATCTTCCAAAGTATTCTTCCCAAGCTTTATCATGCCATACTTTCTTCATCAGTCCTCAACCTCTATCAAATCGTGTTCTTTGAGAGTACTTGTGCCGTTTTTAATACTGGCAGCTCGTCTTTCAAGTTCTGCCATATTAGCTGCACTGTAAAATGGATCTGCACTGATTTCAAATGGAATACGTCTTTCTCTGGCAACCTTCACTAAAAACATGGTAATAGCAGAAGACATAGTAAGTCCCATTTCTTTCAAGGCCTGTTCAGCATTAGCTTTAATTTCGTCTTCAATACGAAAGTTTACTTGTGTCATTCCAATCACACCCCTTTCGATTATCATTATATCATATTATTATATACAATGTCAAGTGATTGATATACAAAAAATTGTATTTGAAATATCTACATAACACAAATATAGGCATTTTAGGGCTGTTTCTATTTAGGGGTATAATATTATTCATTTAGGTGTTAGTGTACATTGTAGAGGCTCTGAAGGGAATTTCTGACAGTTTGAGGAGCATATTTTGAAAACGTTTTTTTGCGAAATTAAAGATTTTACCAAGTATCAATTTTCTTTTTTGCCGAATAATCTTGCAAAAAAGCCTTGTTTTTGTTTCGGTTGTTCTGTATCATACGATTGATCCATAGTGGAATGTTCGGCAAGCTGTTTTTGAATGGTTCCTGCATGAAGAGCTTGTTCTGCATTTAGGGATGCTGTCAGATTTTCCATTGCAGAAGTGATTTGTCCGATTTGATTGTCTTTTGCAATAAGCTGTTCCTGTAAAATATCATTTTGCAAATTTGGCGATTTTATTAATTTTTTGCTCTGTGACTGAGTTTTTTCTTCATAATCATTTGAATTTTGGCGACTTTATTAATTTTTCGCTCTGTGACTGAGTTTTTTCTTCATAATCATTTGAATTTTGCGAATTTGGCGTTTTTGGCGATTTTATTGATTTTTCGCTTGTTGACTGAATTTTTTCTTTATTATCTTCCGACAAATACAATTTTATTTGGTCAATTTGTGTTTCTGTAAGAATATATCTGTTGCCAACTCTGCGAAGTTTATCTTGAAGATTCAACTGTACTATAACATTACTAATAGTGGGTTTACTGACACCAAGTTCATTTGCAAGCTGTTTTATTGTGATTCCCATTTACTCACATCCTTTGTTATTGACACACTTTCATATCAGAAAGTCTGTTTCCATTGATAATGATACCATGTAACAAAACTGCAAGTCAAGGAAAGTATTTGTTGGCAAACAAAATCCTGACAGAGTTCTTGAACCCTGCCAGGATTTTTGGTAAGAAAAGTTGCTGATTGTACTGTAACAGCCCCTGCCGCAAGGAGTTTTTGCACATCTTCGGCATTTGTCACGCCTCCACCTGCACAGGCTTTCAAACCGTATTTTGCGGCAGTATATGTGTAACTGAGTGTCAAAGGTAATTGCCAGTGTCCGAAGCAGGAAGTTGTCTGAGTATCAAGCCGTTCCGAAAGAAAATAACTGCCATTTTTTTCTTCAAGATACGGTGAGCGGACAGAATCCAGAAGTGAAACATACTCAATGCTTGCTTTTGCCAGTAAAGGCATGATATAATCTTTAGGAAGATTTATATTCAGTTTGGGCATTATGGGTACAGTAATATTTTTTGCAAGTTCTTTCAGAAGCGTTATCATTTTTACGCTGAAATTGTCCGTTCCAATGAGATTACCCATGTAGAAAAAGTCAAGCTGTACAGCGTCTGCACTGTGCTCAGCAAGTTTCTGGCATGACGGAATCCATGCCGACGGTTCAAGGCTGTCTGCCGTGAAGCTCGGTATCAGGAGAATATCTGTTTTTTCACGCAGTTCCGAAAGCATGGAAAGACATTCTTCCAGTGTGAGTATCTCCTTTTCAAACGGTGATGACGCATACAAAAAGCCGTCTTTGTCAACAGCAAACTGCCGTTTGCCTGAAACAGCACCACGCTGATAATCGGCACATGATTTCAGAATTGCTCCCTGCACACCGTTTTTGGCAAGCCTAAGAACATTTTCAACGCTTTCCGTTGCAATGCAGGATGATGCTATTATCGGATTTTCAAGCTCTTTTCCAAGAAATTTTATCATGATTTTTTCCCGCCCTTTCTGATCTTGTCATGGTAAAAATAGCTTACAAACGGCACTTGATAGCCTGCTGACATTTCTTTGATACGGCTTTCTAATTGTTCCCAGTAGGAGATATCTCCTTTCGTGTAGATATTCTGATATTCTTTCAGGTACTGCGGATATTTTTCCGCAATATAATTCAGAATATCCTGCTTTGCACTTCCTCTCAGATTGAGATTTTCAAAGCATATCATATCGACATGAGGCGATACCCTGTCGCAAATGGCTTTGATATCGGTGATATACGGAAATATCGGGGATATGAAAAGATAGGTTTTTACGCCCTCTTTGTGAAGTGTTTCAAGTGCTTTCAACCTTCTTTGAACGGAAACCGCACCGCTTTCCATATCCTTTCTGAAACCGTCATCAAGCGTATTCAGTGATATGCCGACAGACAAATTAGGGATTTTCTTCAGCAAATCGATATCTTTCAGCATCAAGTCAGACTTGCTCAAAATCTCGATATGTGCCTTTGAGTTGGCAAGAAGCTGAAGCACTTCACGGCTTTTGTGATATTTTACTTCAAAAGGATTATACGGATCGGTCACAGATGAAAGCAAAATTATCTTTCCTCTGAGATTTTTGGGGAGTTTCTGGGATTCATACTCCTTGATGTCGATAAAAGTCCCCCATTCTTCTTCATGCCTTGTAAAGCGTTTCATGAATGACGCATAGCAGTAACGGCAGTGATGGGGACAGCCCGCATACGGGTTTGCAACGAAATCCGATGCAGGCAGATTGGACTTCACAAGAACGGATTTAGCCGTTGTTTTCGATACCTTCATGCTGTTTCTCCTTTCGTATGGTCAGTGTCATGCAGAGAATGGCAAGAAATGCACTTGCAGAACCGCATACAAGCATGATGGACGGGGCAGTATTTCCGAGAAAAGCGGCAATCACAACAGCCGACAGCAAGCCGAATGTATGTCCGAGATTTTCGGAAACGGTCATGGAGGACTTGTCATATTTGCCTTTGGATCTGGCTCTTTCGGATATGGTATAGACCGTACCGCCACCGAATCCCGTCAGCAGCCACAAGAGGATAAATACTGCCCCTGCCGTGAATTGACTCATGACGAGTAACAAAAGACAAATAACGGAATGTCCTGTGTAGAACACAGTAGTAACATTCTTTGTCAGGCGTGAAACAAGCGGTTCAACCGACATATACGTTATCCATGTGCCGCAGAAAAGCAATGCACCTATGGCAATACCGCAGATTTGAGGATTACGCTCAAACGCATAGTCAAGAAATCCGAAAGGTGACGGTTCACGGCTTACGGCAAGGCTTACCGCCGCAAGAGTAATATGTGCATAGAAGAAATAGTGCAGTTGGTGAAACAGCATGACGGCAGAATAACCGCCTTGACTTTTCATGCGTGTGATATGTGGCTTTTGAGTGTATTTCGGAAGTGAGGCTATTGCGGCAATGTTTGCGGCAAAAAGGAGTATTTCGGGAATCCACACGGCAAGAACGGCGAGCAGAAATCCGCCTACACGGAAAACACGTTTCAAAAGACGGTTGCCCTCCTGTTTCATATCACTTCTGACGGACTGTATCACGGCAGAAATAAAAAACAGCCTTGCACACGTCAGAATGAATTCAATTTCCTGCGGTATGTAAGAACTGCTTATGCTGCGGAAAATAAACAAAAATGCGGTAATAAAGAGGGATACAGCACCCATGGCGAAAAGATATTTTTTCTTCAGAGCAAACGGCTTCGGAAAAAGATTTCCCAGATGATAGGCAAGGGGATAACAAAGACACTGCCATAAAGGCATGGAGTGGCTGATTCCGTTGAATATCCAGCCGCATTCAATAATTCCTGTCAGAAGACTAAGCAGGTAAAACATTTTTATCGCTCCTTTCAGTCGGCTGGCTTTCGCCAAGCTCACAGCAGTGCTCACAGTCTGACCAGTATTTTGCCCTTTCTCCGTTGAGGATCTCAAGCAAAGACTGTTCTTTGACATTTCCGAGCAGAAATTTCGGATCGACAGCTCCCGTGTTGGTGTCGAGAGCCCAGAAACAGGCGACTACATCACCATTCGGAAGAATGCCTATGGAATGACGTACACAACGGCACACACTGGTGTACTTTTCATGTCCGGGCATGAGATAGTGAAAATCCACCTTCGGCTTATGCGAAACAGGGTGATTTTCGGCAATATCCTGCACCATGCGGACATAATCCGCACATTCCTCATCGGTCATGTAGGCTTCGGGAAAATCCGCTCCTCTGCCCGACGGGAAGAAACGCAGAATACTCCAGTTGTCAACACCGTTGGCACAAGCCCAGGCAAATACAGCCAATGCATCGGCATAGCCGTTATTGTAAGTGCTTGCAACGGTCTGAAGCCCTACTTCACAGCCTGCTTTTTTTAGAAACGGAACAGCTCTTGCGGCTGCAAGGCTGTAACCGTCACGGCGTAACGGATACTGACGATATGGGACAACATCCATCGTCATTTCCACGTCATGTACGGTCTTTCCGAGAAATTCCGCAAGTTTTCTGTCAATGTGTACGCCCGAACAGCTTACACCGACTTTATCCCTGCCCAATACTTCCGAAAATGCCGAAAGCAGTTTCATGTGATCGGGGATATTCGTGAAAAGTTCTCCGCCTGACAGGTCTATTCTGACATCATAGCCGTTTTGACGGAGTTCGGCGACTTGACCTGCAACAGAAAGTTTCTGTTCAAGAGTCAGCTCGTTTTTCAGACAGGCTCTGTCTGAAGTCGCACCCATACAGCATATGGCACAGTTCCAGGGACACAGAGCGGTTACATCATAGATAATGGACAGCTTTTTCATTGTGATTCCTCCTTGTTATACAATGGTACAGATGTTCTTTTACATTTCCTAAAATCAATACAACATTTTCACGGCAAGGTTGGGATTTTCAATAAAGACTTGTTAGGATATCAAATCTATGACAAAAAATAACGGCAGAAAAAACCTTATTCATACATAAAACGGTTCTTTGCTTGACTTCTGAATGTATGATACCAGTTTTCGACAGATTTGTCATTAAACCTGCAGTTGAATGACAGAATACAATAAAAAAGTTAAAATAAAAATAGAAAAATTCATTTTGAAGAAAAAATGAATATATGAATGATTTGGCAAAAGAAGTTTAAGAGATATTTAAACCGTGCCTGTAGCGATAATGTCAGAAAGTTTACGGCGGCAGATGCCGTTACTATGCAATCGGCTTAGTTCCTTACGAAACTTCAAGCAAAAAAATATTGAATAAAAAAGATAAATGTGGTAAGATTTTTATGGAGGTATCGCTATGACAAGAACTATTGATGAAATAACAAGAAAGTTTTATGAAGTAATTGACAATTACAGCGACGATGAACATGGAGATTATTGGCATCTGGTAACGGTAACAAGAAAGATTAACGGCAAAAACGATTACAGCTGGGAATTAAAGACTGAATACAAAGAAGAAGTGCAAAAGGAATTAGAAAAAACCGTATGCAGCTTTGCAGACAATTCTGATGATTTTGCAGCTGCTTTTGCTGCATTTATCACTTGTGTTATCAGATACAATCTTTGTGACGATAACGAATCTTATGAGGATGTTTTATCTGAGGCTGCCGACAGGCTAGTAACTTCCGAATTGGAGGACTCGGAAGATTTAAAGAAGTTCCTCAAGGATTTTTCCAGAAAAGTATGTGAAAATGATTATGATACAATAGCAGGTTTGTGTAACGACTATGATTACAGCATTGCTTTGCTGTATGCGTTTTGTTACTGTGTTTTTTTATATAGTTTCAAAAACAGCGAGGATCCGGAAGCCGATGAAGAAATACATGAAATCTTAACAGTACTCTATGACAATATGCCTGATGATATGAGAGAATATGTATTTCATAAAAAAATATATGCTGGAATGCTTCATAATCCAGCTGTTTCAAATTATCTTCTGCCGTTTATCTACCGTTCATCTAAAGATGAAGAAGATATGAGAGCCATTTCCGCTTGGTGGCAGTTAATCAATGATAATCTTGATGATATTAGGTCTCAGATTTACTTGCAACGCATTAATGACAAACTCAACGAAAGGTTAAATAACGAGATATCAGAAGACGATAATGATATTTTCTATTGGGATTACAATAAACCAGAAATCAATGACTCAATAGTAGAAAAAAATGGAATGCTTCATATACCGGTAATAATTCCCAATTTTGACGCATTTGAGAACGAATTGAGAAAAAGTATTGCTTTAGAGGAAGCCCGTGATGAGAAAAATAGTATTTTAAATGACTTTTCCCACCGCTATAAGAATATGAGTTCGGATGTGCTTTATAATGTGGCACAATCGCTGATGAACACGGAATCGGAAGAACTTCATCAGTATGGTATAACGTTAATGCAGGAGCGGGAAATAAAAGATCAGATCAAAAAGGAAGTCGATTTACTGAAACTTCGTTTTATGGATAGAACCGATGATCTTAAAACACTTATACGCAATTCTGTTAAGAAGAATAAAAAGGATGTCTATTCCGTTATCAATGTACTCAGCAATTCTATCAAAAAATGTATGTTGACTTTCTTCTATAGTACGAATGAAAGTGTTGAAATGATCTGCGATCTTTGTTTTGAGGGCAGAGATTTCGAGACCGTACAAAAAAATTATGAGCAAAATATTTTGTTTGAAAAAAATGCAGATGTTATCGGTTGGTTCAGCAATAACATTGCACCGATTGATGTTTCTGTTTCTAATTTATGGAAAACAATACATTTTGAGCATTTCGGGTATGCCGATATTGTTCTGACTGATCTTTTTGTTGAAATGATCATGAATGTGCTGAAATATGCCGATAAAACAAAACCAGTTTATCTAGACTTTACTGAAGACAACAATGATCTTATTATCGTTTCAAGAAATAATGTACTACATGAAAAGGAAGAAATTCCAAGCACAAACAATGGTATAAAGATGCAAAATAATTTAATCAGTCATTTAAACGGAAAACAGGAGGCTATCGTATATGATGAAGAAAACGAAATATTTTCTATCCGCATAACGATAGATCGCAAGCTTTTTTAGGTGGTGAAAAAAAAATGACCAGTGACGATGAAGTAAAAGAATACGAATCATATTATAGTGATATTCTTTGGATAGATGACATGGATACAAGTCAGGGCTCACTTTATAACAGAAAGGATAAATGCAGACATCAAAAACAAAAAATAGATTTTTTAAAAGATTGGATGCCTAACAGTTACCTGTATATTGACTTGATAAAAGACATGTCCCAGGCCATCAGTATAATTACTGAAAACTGTAGTAAATATAATCTTGTTATATTTGATATGGACATGAGGAAGGGATTTTCGTATAAGGATCATAAAAAGATATGTGAAGATTTTAGGAATTATAATATAATGTGTACTGATGAAAAAGATGGCTCGGGTAATGATGTTATGTCAAAAATAGCAGGAGTATATTTATATCTGCTTTTGCTGACAATGGGGTATCCTGCTGATCGTATGATTATCTACACGGGAAATCTGAATGATGATCTTAATAAATATCTGAAAGAGTACTCTCAGATTCTGGTATTCAATAATAATCTTATTATTGAAAAAGACCAAGAACATAAAATAGATATAGAAATCTACTATGATGAAAATGAAGTTACCAGCAAAAAAAATTCCTACTACCGCATACGCCGCCTTGTACAGCAGGGATGTCATTATTGGAAAGATGTATTGAATACTATAAAAGCATCAACAGAAAAAAAAATTGCCTTTAATGAAATATATTTTTCTAACAATAATAATACTATTAACCGCATAAGTGCAGAAAACTTCCTTGAACTTCTTGACCGTGTTGAGATGATGTTTCCGGTAATACCGCCAAAGTTTCCCGAACAGGTATATTATCAAGCTGCAAGAATACTTTGCGAATACCATGAAAATAATGCTGCAATACAAAGGCTTGATGAAGAGCTCTATGTATTTCATCTGGTATGTAGAAGTTTCAGAAACTGGTCGGCACATAATAAATTTGCGAAAGCTGAAATGCCGGCAGAGATTTTTGCTATTGTCTTTTGTATTGCTCTGCGTACATATTTTGATAAAAAACAGAATAATGAAAAGACTTTTGATTCAACATTGAATTATTATGAAGAAATATATTTTACGGAAAAAGATATTTCGGAAAAAGATTATAATGACGCATATGAAGATATTCATAACAAACTTACAAAAATATCGCTGGTCGGATTTTTTAAGAAACCGGTATATACACACAAATATTCCCATTTGGTACATATATGGGGAGAAGAAACGAAGAAAGCAGAGCTTAAGGATATCCTTATGCCAATAATTGTAAAAGATCTGGATATCTGGCCTAATGACATAAATTTAAGCAATTTATCATTGAATAGTCTGTTTGATTTGCATATTCCTCAGTTAGAAAATCAAAATGACGCTTATCAGTCTGATGAAAACAAATTTATTGATCTTGTGATCAAAAAATCAATAGAGTTATG
>ONIF01000210.1 GCA_900317795.1 uncultured Eubacteriales bacterium
ATTTTGCCCTCTTGTATCAATTTTTCTTTTTCCTTGCGTATTCTCTCAATGAGTACGCTTGCCGGTTCATCATCGGGATTTTGCGGTACAAGTTTTCCTTGAACAGCCATTTGCAGTATGGAATTTTTCAGTTGCTGTCCCGTCATATCATTATTCCTCCGTGAAATTTATTCCTAATACATCCGTGATTTGTTCAAGTATTCTGTCAATGTCTGCATTAAGACTTGCTCTTTTTTCTTGATATTGCTGTATCAATTCTTTTGGCGGCAGAATTTCCTCCTCTTCGTGAGGATAACCGCAAAGGTCAATATTATAATTCCTGTCAATCAATTCCTGTACGGGATATTTTTTAGACTTATCAAAGCCGTCAATGAAAATTTCCTGTCTGTTGTGCCACCATTCAACAGCCGGTGCAAAATGTTCATATTTCATAGGCTTGGTTTTGGAGAAATTTTTGTATCCATCAGGCATATCCAGACGATAAAACCAAGTATATGTTGTGGGTTGGGTATTGTCAAAGAAAAGAATATTGGTTGTAATAGATGTGTATGGTGCAAAAACACTGTGAGGCATACGGATAACGGTATGCAGATTAAAGTCTGAAAGCAGTTTCTTTTTGATAGCTGCTTTTGCATTATCAGTGCCGAAAAGAAAACCATCAGGAAGAATAACTGCTGCTCTGCCGTTCTTTTTCAGTCTGTACATGATGACAGACATAAACAAATCAGCGGTTTCACTGCTTGCAAGGTCTGACGGAAAATTATTTTTGATACCCGATGTTTCCTTGCCGCCGTATGGGGGATTCATCAGGATAATATCAAATTTATCTTCTTCTGTATAATTCAGTACTTGCTTTGTCAAAGAATTGTCATGATAAATATTGGGAATGTCCATACCATGCAGCAGCATATTTGTTATGCACAGCATATAAGGAAACTGTTTCTTTTCAACTCCGTATATGGAATGTTCATATTCTGTTCTGTCAGATGTATTTTTAATTTTCGGTTCAAGTTCTTTCAGCCAACTGGTCAAAAATCCGCCGGTGCCGCAGGCAAAATCTGCCATTTTCAAGCCTATTTGCGGTTCCGTCATTTTTGCCATAAAATCTGTAACAGCACGTGGAGTATAGAATTCGCCAGAAGAACCTGCACTTTGCAGTTCACGAAGAATAGATTCATATATTTCTCCAAACGCATGACACTCTTTGTAATCGTCAAGCTGCAATTCGTCTATTATATTCAAGACCTGACGAAGAAGTACGCCGTCTTTCATATATTGATTGGCATCTTCAAAAGTAGTTTTCACAATAGATTTTTTTATCGGTGTATCACTGTCGATTTCAAGATTTTTAAGAGTAGGAAAAAGTGTATTGTTGACAAAATCGAGGAGTGTATCTCCTGTCATGGCATTTCCTTTTTTATCGTCTTTTGCCCAATTTCGCCATCTGCAATTTTCGGGAATAATGGAAATGTAATTATCGTCATCAAATTCCCAATCGTTCTCTTTTGAATCATAAACTTTTAAAAACAGCATCCATGCCAACTGTTCGATACGCTGTGCGTCACCGTTTATTCCGGCATCAAGACGCATTTTATCTCTTATATTTTTTACAAAATTACCTAAACTGCTCATATTCAACCTACCTTATAAATTTCATTTTCAAGTTCCTGTACAGCTTTCAGATAACCGTCTTTTCCGCCGAAATAGCCTGCAATTCTTGACGGCTTGCCAAATTTGATAAACGGATCAAGTTTTAATATCTCTGTTTTCTCTATTTCATATATGCCTGTATCCATATATTTTTGCAGAAGTTCTTCCAATACGGCTCTTGCTGTTCCGCTGTACTTACTTAAAAAATCACGTTTTTTAACATTAGTGGCTCTTTCACAGCGAGTGAGAGGCTTTTTGTCAAAGGCGATATGGCATAAAAAGTCAAAATCATCTACATCTGACATTCCCTGCTCGGACTTTAACATTTCCAAATCTATCCCTTGATTTTTCAGAGTTTCCCGTATAGTTTCCTTGCGTTTTTGTGCAGACCATTTCTGTATAAAATCGTCTAAAGAAGCATATTTGCCGATAATATTATGCTTGGTATAGTCAATAACGCTTTCTTGTCTTAAAAGTTTACCGTCAGGATCATAAACAGATACAGTTTTATTGATGATATGTACACGACATCCATCCGAATCTACATACGGTTTTTCAAGAGGAGGGAACGGAGGATTGGGATTATCTGGTTCTGCTTGCGGCTTGGCAGATTTACCGGGATCAAAACCGTCAACTGTTCCTATCGGACCGTCCCAATCAGGATCGGCAAATAATCTTGAAACTCCTCTGAAATCCATAACGACAAAATGTGTTTTTCCTTCTTTTTCACGTATTCTTGTTCCACGACCGATGATTTGCTTGAATTCTGTCATAGAGCCGATCATTTGATCCAATACTATCAGTTTTGTCATTTTGCAGTCAACACCTGTTGAAAGCAGTTTTGAAGTAGTTGCTATTACAGGAAATGGCTGTGATACTGAAATAAAATAGTCCAACTTGCTTTTACCGTAAACATCACTGCCTGTTATTCTTACAACATAGTCCGAATTTATTTTGCACATATCGGAATTTAAATTTGTAAGAGCAATTCTCATTCTTTCGGCGTGTTCTTCATTCGCACAAAAAACAATCGTTTTTGCCATTCTGTCTGTACTTTTCAGATATTTTGTTATTTCAGCGGCAACTTGAGTGATACGATCTTCAATAACGATATTATAGTCATAGTCACTGTTATTATAAATTCTGTCTTCTATTTCATTGCCGTAAATGTCACATTGCCCTTTGTACGGTCTCCAACCATCACCTATATCCGTTGTTATATTTATTACTTTGAATGGTGCTAAAAAGCCATCATTTATGCCCTGATTAAGGCTGTAGGTATATATAGCTTCTCCAAAGTAATCGCTATTGGAAATATATTTTGTTTCTTTTGGTGTAGCAGTCATACCTATCTGAGTGGCACTGCTGAAATATTCAAGTATTTTTCTCCAATTACTGTCTTTTTTCGCCGATCCACGATGACATTCATCTACAATTATCAAATCAAAAAAGCTGCTGTCGAACAGTTTTTCAAATTTTTCAATACTGTCTTCACTATCATCTTCATCATCTGATGTGTTTTTGCCAGTAAGTTGATGATATAATGAAAAATATACTTCATAAGATGAAATCGTTGTGGGATCATCTTTTGAAAAATCTATTTTGTGTATCGTTTTTTCAAGAGGTGCGAAATCCTGTAAAATTGACTGGTCAACAAGTATATTCCTGTCTGCAAGATATAATATTTTTTTCTTCAAGTCGCTTTTGAGTAAGCGATATACTATTTGGAAAGCAGTATATGTTTTGCCGGTTCCCGTTGCCATTACGAGAAGAATTCTGTCTTGCCCTCCTGCAACAGCATTAAGCGTCATATTGATTGCATTACGCTGATAATATCTTGGTGGATATGTTGTTGCACCGGAGTAATAGGGCTGTTGAATAATTTTTTCTTCCTTTTCCGAAAGTCCATTTCCGTTATTGGCTTCTGATTTGAACCTTTCATATAATTCATCAGGAGTGGGAAATTCTGATAATCCTATCTGTCTTTCATCTCCTGTCAGAAAATCATATTCTTGAAAAGCATCTCCGTTAGAACTGTATGCAAAAGGAATTTTCATCATTTTAGCATATTCCTTGGCTTGTTGTATTCCAAACGAAACAGAATGTTTATTGTCTTTTGCTTCAACAATAGCAATGGGATTATTCTTATTTATATACAGCACATAATCCGCCTTTTTAGGATTATCTCTGCACACAATATTTCCTTTAAGGTTGATTTTTCCGTCAGTAAAACGAACAGCTTGTTCCATAGTAATTCTGTCTTTCCAACCGCTGTCCATTAAGGCAGGAGTAATATAATTCAATTTAATATCTTCTTCAGACATTTGTTTTTTACTTAATATCATCTTTGTTCCTCCTTTCATTTCTCATAATAAAATATTATCAGAAGTACATTGTGCTATTATTCTATCACAAATATCACAATTTTACAAGATTTTTAAAAATAAATTTAGCTGATTTTTAAATTAAACTTAAAAGCTAAAATAATTTATGATACTCACCACAACAGCATTTAAGCCGCTCCACAGACCGCTTGTAAGCCGCTGTGTG
>ONIF01000002.1 GCA_900317795.1 uncultured Eubacteriales bacterium
ATAACATACAAATCTCTAATTTGCAATTATCAATTATTCCCCCTCAACAAGAACAAAGAGTGAAGAATATTTCTCATTCCTCACTCCTCATTCCTCATTTACTTGGTTTTGCCTATATCCGTGCGGTAATGCACATTCTCAAACGAAATCTTCTTTACGGCATTATACGCTTTTTCAAGTGCTTCATCAAGCGTTGCACCCTTGCCTGTAACACCCAATACACGTCCGCCGTTTGTAAGGAATTTTCCATGCTCCAGTTTCGTACCTGCATGGAATACCTCTGCTCCCTCAACTTGTCCGTTTTCATCAAGTCCCGTTATCTCCAAGCCCTTTTTATATGCCAGCGGATAACCCCCCGATGCCATTACAACACAAGCTGTTGCTTCATCACTCCATTTTATGTCTATATGCGACAATCTTTCATCTATGACAGCCTCGATTATATCAACCAAATCTGTTTTCAATCTCGGCAATACTACCTGTGTTTCGGGGTCGCCAAATCGGGCATTATACTCAATTACTTTCGGTCCGTCGGGCGTTATCATCAAGCCGAAATACAAACAGCCTTTGAAAGTCCTGTTTTCACTGTTCATAGCCGCAACTGTCGGTTCAAATATCGTCTTTCTGCATATTTCAGCGATTTCATCGGTATAATACGGATTGGGACTTATCGTACCCATTCCGCCCGTATTCAAGCCTTCATCATTGTCATAGGCTCTCTTATGGTCTTTTGATGATACCATAGGCTTTAATGCAATACCGTCTGTGAATGCCAGTACGGATACTTCGGGACCTGTCAGAAATTCCTCTACAACAACATTATTTCCCGAATTGCCAAACTTTTTATCTTCCATTATCTCTTTAACAGCCGCTTTTGCCTCTGTCAAAGTCTTTGCAATGATAACGCCTTTACCCAGTGCCAATCCGTCTGCCTTTATGACAACGGGAAAATGTCCTCTCTTTTCAATATACTCTATCGCTTTTGCAGGCTCGCTGAAAGTTTCATATTCCGCTGTCGGTATGCCGTATTTTTTCATCAAGTTCTTTGAAAAAACTTTACTGCTTTCGATGATAGCCGCATTGGCACGAGGTCCAAACGCTCTTATTCCGTTGGCAATCAATGTATCAACCATGCCGTCAGCTAACGGGTCATCGGGAGCTACAAATACCAAATCAACGGCATTTTCCTTTGAAAATGCTACAATCCCCTCTTTATCCATCGCACTGATATTGATACATTCCGCATCTTTTGCAATACCGCCATTTCCGGGGGCGGCATATATTTTATCTACTTTCGGACTTTCTTTCAGCTTTCTGATAATGGCGTGTTCACGTCCCCCACTGCCTACTACAAGTATTCTCATATATTCCCCTCCATCAATGGTGGAACAGGCGAATTCCTGTAAATGCAATTGTCATATTATACTTATTGCAGGTATCAATTACATTGTCATCACGGATAGAACCGCCGGGCTGTGCAATGTACTGTACACCGCTTCTCTTTGCTCTCTCAATGTTATCGCCAAACGGGAAGAATGCGTCTGAACCGAGTGAAACTCCTTCAAATGTCGCAAGCCATGCTTTCTTTTCCTCTTTTGTAAGGGGTTCGGGCTTTACGGTAAAGAACTGTTCCCATGTGCCGTCTGCCAATACATCTTCATAATCATCTGAAATATATACATCAATAGTATTATCTCTGTCGGGTCTGCGGATAGTATCTTTAAACGGAAGTGCAAGCACTTTCGGACATTGACGGAGATACCATATATCAGCTTTATTTCCTGCCAGTCTTGTACAGTGTATTCTTGACTGCTGACCTGCACCGACACCGATAGCCTGACCGTCCTTTGCATAGCATACGGAATTTGACTGCGTATATTTCAGTGTGATAAGTGCTACTATCAAATCACGCTTTGCACTTTCGGGCAAGTCCTTATTTTCCGTCACGATATTCTTCAGCATATCTTCGTCAATTTTCAAATCATTTCTGCCCTGCTCGAATGTAATTCCGTAAACCTGCTTACGCTCTGTCTTTTCGGGAACGTAATTGACATCTATTTTAACCACGTTATATGTGCCTTTACGCTTTGATTTGAGAATTTCAAGTGCCTCATCTGTATAATCGGGGGCAATGATACCATCTGAAACTTCTCTCTGCAAAAGAAGTGCCGTCTGCTTGTCGCAAGTGTCGGACAATGCAACCCAGTCACCGTATGATGACATTCTGTCTGCACCCCTTGCCTTTGCATAAGCACTTGCTATCGGTGACAATTCCAAGTCATCTACAAAATAGATTTTCTTCAAAGTGTCTGACAACTCCGTTGCAACTGCCGCACCTGCGGGACTGACATGCTTAAAAGACGCTGCTGCAGGAAGTCCTGTTGCGGCTTTCAGCTCGCATACCAACTGCCAGCTGTTGAAAGCGTCAAGAAAGTTGATATAACCGGGTCTGCCGTTAAGTACTGTTACAGGCAATTCTCTGCCGTCATTCATGAAGATTCTTGACGGTTTCTGATTCGGGTTACAGCCATACTTCAATTCCAATTCGTTCATGTTCGTTTCCTCCGATTACTGATTTTTATTGACAATTCTGTCCTCAAATTCGCCTGTTGCAAGGTCAATAAACCTTGTATAAAGCGATACTTTATTATCTTCATTAAGAGCATTCCATACATTGTCGGTAAACTCGTCTATATCTCCCTCGATATTAACAAGAGTAGGTTCACCCTCAAATGACGGAATAGGATTGCCGTCACACTTGTATGTGTGAATAAAATGTCCCTCGCCTGCAACGGGCTGGGCATACTCATAGAAAAATCTCAATGCAGAATTTTCCCTACCGCAATTACTTTTCAAAATAGACATCTTATAAGAGAAATCTCCGCCAGCAAATTCCAATATGCCCGAAATTCTCGGTGTAAAGTTCGGTGGGTCAGGCTCAAATGTGCGTGTTCTCAACGCTTCCTCAAAGGTCTTTCCCTCTAAAATAAAATCCCTTGCGGTATCGGTCTGGTCACCGTTTGTAACGATAGTTGCATTTTCAAGAGTTCTTACAGGTGCATAAATTATCAATGACGGGTCAACCAATTTTGACGGGTCAAATGCCTGTGTTTTCAGGTCATTTCCCTCTTTGACAAATACTCTGTTACGGCTGTTGGCACTTCTGCCCATGATAAAATAACCAATTACAGCTTTCCTGCCGTCTGCACTCTTGCCGATGATAATTCCTCTGCCGGGATAGGTCGTTGAGGAAATCTCTTTTTTCAAATCTACCATAATCACATTACCTCACATATACTTTATTGTCTTTTACTTCAAGTCTGTCATCACAGAAAAGTGCCACAGCCTGCGGTAAAATCTTCCATTCAGCCTGTTCCATAACTCTTTTCTGCAAAATTTCGGGAGTGTCGTTATCCTGCACTTCAACGGCTTTCTGTAAAATAATAGGTCCTCCGTCACAAACTTCCGTGACAAAATGCACCGTCGCACCCGTCAATTTAACGCCCTTTGCCAAGGCTTCTTCATGCACTCTCAATCCGTAATAGCCTTTTCCGCAAAATGACGGTATCAATGCAGGGTGTACGTTCATCATTTTATTCGGCATAGCCTTTGTCACGAGTTCATCGAGAATTGTCATAAAGCCTGCATATACGACTAAATCAGCCTTTTCCTCCTGCAACGCTTTCAGCATATCCTTACTGTATTCGATAACATCGGGATAATCCTTTCTGACAAGTACCCTTGTTTTAATGCCATGCTTTTTAGCCCTTTCGAGTGCGTAAGCATCAGCCTTTGACGAAATCACACAAGTTATTCTGCCGTTTTTTATCATTCCGCTTTCCTGTGCGTCAATCAAAGCCTGCAAATTCGTTCCTCCGCCCGATACAAGCACCACTATATTTTTCATTCCATTAACCAACCCTTTCATAATGCGTTTTCCGCATTTCAATTATGCATTATGCATTATGAATTATGCATTATTCTATAATAACTCCTTCGTCACTTTCAACGAGTTCGCCCAAAATGTAAGCATCTTCACCGTTTGCTTTAAGAACTTCAACAGCCTTGTCAGCTTCGGATTTATCAACTACAACAGTCATTCCCACACCCATATTATAAGTATTAAACATATCATGTTCGGGAACATTTCCGACCTTTGCAATCAAATCGAATATCGGCAATATCTGCACATCACTCTTTTTGATATATGCAGAAAGATTTTTCGGAAGTGAACGGGGGATATTTTCATAAAATCCACCGCCCGTTATATGCGATATACTCTTTACTTTCACGCTGTCGAGAAGTGCCAAAACAGGCTTCACATATATTCTTGTCGGTGTCAAAAGGGTTTCTCCGAGAGTACCGCCCAATTCATCATAATATTTTCCAACAGTCTTTTCGCTTATGTCAAACACTTTTCTTACAAGTGAAAATCCGTTGGAATGCACACCGCTTGACTTTATCGCAATCATCACATCTCCTGCTTTTTGTGTATCGGGATTTAAAATCTTATCTTTATCCACGATACCAACCGAAAAGCCTGCCAAATCATATTCATCTTCGGGCATCAATCCGGGGTGTTCGGCAGTTTCACCGCCTACCAATGCACAACCGCTCTGTACACAGCCCTCTGCAACGCCCGATACAATTTGTGCCACTTTTTCGGGATAGTTCTTTCCGATTGCTATATAATCCAAGAAAAACAGCGGTTTTGCACCACAGCAGATTATATCATTTACGCACATCGCAACACAGTCTATGCCAACCGTATCATGCTTATCAAGCAGAAAGGCAATTTTGATTTTCGTGCCGACACCGTCTGTACCCGATACCAATACAGGCTTATTGATACCCGTTGTATCAAGTTCAAACAATCCTCCAAAACCGCCTATGCCCGAAATAACTCCGCTTGTCATGGTTCTCGCAACATGGGCTTTCATCAGTTCAACGGCTCTGTAACCTGCCGTAACGTCAACACCTGCTGCTTTATAGCTGTCACTGTAACTTTTCATTGTTCCACTCTCCATATTTTAAATTTTTTGCGAATACTTATTCTCTCTCAATGCATGGGATACATCAAGCGGATAATTACCCGTAAAGCACGCATCACATATCGAAAGACTGCTTTCTTTTGCCATTTCTTTTATACTCTCGACTGAAAGAAATCCCAAAGAATCCGCTCCCATGTACTCTCTCATTTCCTCGACAGTCATTCTTGCAGCTATCAAGTCCTCTTTTTCAGTCGTGTCGCTCGTCAGATAGCACGGACTTTTAAAAGGCGGTGACGCTACCCTCATGTGAACTTCCTTTGCACCGGCATTCCTCAGCAAGTCAACGATATGCTTACTTGTCTTGCCTTTCAAAATAGAATCATCTATGACAATAACCCTCTTGCCCTCTACGTTATTTTTCAGAGCATTCAGCTTTATTCTCATAATATATTCACTATGCCTTTTTCTGTTTCTGAAACCTCTGCCGAGATACTTGTTTTTGATAATGCCCGTTGCATAGGGAATTCCCGATTCCATGGAATAGCCTATTGCGGCACTTCTGCCGCAGTCCGGCACTCCGCATACTATATCCGCCTCAACGGGACACTGCTTTGCAAGCATTATTCCTGCACGCTGTCTTGCCATGTCAACCGATACCCCGTCAACCACGCTGTCGGGTCTTGCAAAAAATACATATTCAAATATGCAAGCCGCTGTTTTTTCGCCACAGTTTTCTTTATAGCTGTGTACTCCCTCGCTGTCTATTACAACCATTTCACCCGGCTGTATATCTCTTATGAATTTTCCGCCCATGCTGTCAAACACGCACGACTCCGACGCAAATGCATAACTTTCGCCTATTGTTCCCATGCAAAGCGGTCTTATTCCCATAGTGTCACGCACACCTATCAGCTTGCTGGGCGACATCAATACCACCGCATACGCCCCTTTCAGCTGTCTTACAGCCTCCTGTACGGCTTCTTCAATAGTACCTGTCTTTGTTCTTGCCCTTGCGATGAGATAAGCAATAATCTCTGTATCACCGTTTGACTGAAATATTGCCGCACCTTTCTGCAAGTCCTCTTTCAGTTCGTCATGGTTTGTCAAAGCACCGTTCATGCACAATGCAAGCTGACCTTGTATATATCTCATTACAAGCGGTGCAAGGTCTGCATGGTCAACCTGTCCGCCCGACGCATACTTGACGTGACCGAGTGCTATTTGACCGTTTTTAAGCCTAGCAAGCTCCCTTTCGGGCAATGCCTCGGGCACTACTCCAAAATCTTTATAATACACCATTTTGCCGTTATCATTTACGGCTATTCCTGCACCGACTTCCCCTCTGTGCTGAAGTGCATATAATGCAAGATAGGTTTCTTCGACTATATCCAAATTTTCATCATTCTTGAATATGCCGAAAACTCCGCATTCATCATGTAATTCTGACATAATTTCCCTCAATTCTTTTTTGAAGTTTACACCGATGTGACAAATTTAACTTCTTCATCATTGAGATGAAAAATCTTTTTCAAATCTTCTATTTTACCGCCAAGATTGAAAAGCTGTTTGACGCTTTCCAAAGTAGAATGGCGTTCTTTTTCGATGCCCTTTTCGATACCCTTTTCGATACCCTTTTCAATACCCTCTTCAAGACATTCTTCACCATAAACTTTTTTATCCTGCTCAAAATCATAATCTTGGAATAACATATTAAACGCCTCACTTCCAAATTGTTTAATATAATCTGCAACAATATCATTGTTGATACAATATTTTATCGCTTCAACCATACCACGGGTTTTTATTTGGTCAATCACCTCGCTGTAATCATAAAGCGGTTTACAATTATCCAAACCGTTTTCCTTTAATGCAGATAAATTTATATCTATGACTTTCACTTTCAGTTCAAGTGAATCCGACGGAACTTTGAATGCATCGCTCAACTTCAATTCTGTTTTATCAAGTTTATCATCACCGTTGTACAGAACATAAAATTCGGGTGTCGGTATTTTAAAAAGCTTTCTTCTGAATTTTTTAGTTTTATCGCTGTTTGTCAGCATTTCATAAACCCTGCCGACATACATTAAAAGGCGAAAAGGCATATTATGATTGATTGTACTTTGATGTTCTATGAAACAGACTATCCTATCATCAAAAAGATATGAAACATCATTTCTCATCTGTTCAAAAAATACGTCTTCCAAACGACATTTCTGAGCCGTCTGAACCGTATTTCCACTCAATGCTTCATACAAGGCTTTAGCACGTTCTGCAGAATGCTCTCCCGTGTAAAACCATGAAGAAAACAAACTATCCTTTACTTTTACATTATCCTGCATGATTATTTTACCAGCTCCGCCACTTTTTCCTGTATTGCCTTATCTTTCTTTGCAACACCGTCTTTCATCTTTATTTTATCCTCTGCAAGCTTCTCTGCAAGGGTATCATCTGAAAGTGCCAACATCTGTACTGCAAGGATAGCTGCATTGTCTGCACCGTCTATTGCAACCGTTGCCACAGGTATTCCTTTGGGCATCTGCACCGTTGCCAAAAGTGCGTCCAAGCCGTCAAGCGTTGATGACTTTACGGGTATGCCGATTACGGGTATAGTTGTATGTGCCGCAAGCACGCCTGCAAGATGTGCTGCCTTACCTGCTGCCGCTATTATCACACCAAAACCGTTTTTTCTTGCATTTGCAGAAAACTCTGCTGCCTGTTCGGGGGTTCTGTGTGCAGACATGATATGCACTTCAAACGGTACTCCATATTCATTCAATGTCTTTACCGCTCCGGACACTATCGGAAAATCGCTGTCGCTGCCCATGATTACTGCTACTTTTTTCATATAGAAATCCTCCTTGATTTTTATACATATATTTTAGCCTACATTAACTGTTTTGTCAACAAAAAATAAAGCCTGCCGTAAAAACAGGCTTTATTCTGTCAAAAAGTAAAAGTCAATGTAAGACCGTTGTTTCCCTGTATATAGGATATACTGCCGTTCACACCGTCTATGCGAAATATCCTGTCGTTTTCTATCAAATCCTCATAGGCTGCCTGACATTCTTCATGACTGCCAAATTTTATTGTTACGCTTCCATAAGGCACATTGTCCCTTATCACATACGCCACATAGTCAAAATCATATTCGGGAAAATACAGATTATTATATATATAATAATTATACTCCAATCCGCTGCATATCGGGATATTTTGGTCTTTATCAATAATATGTGTAATTTCGGCTTCCTCTGTCGTGATGAGAAAATAATCATAAGACTTCCTTTCGGATTTTTCTCCCTCGTCAGATGTATAAGAAGAATCGTCCCATGTTACATCTATCTGATAATTATAGTCACCTAATTTGACATAGTTCCATGCATGAGCTTCTCCTCCGTCAACCGCCTGTCCCGTTATATAGCCGCACGGAATTTCAAGTTCTTTCATGATACATTGAAATGCACTTGCATAACCCGAACATACCGCCTTTCCATTGATAAGACACCCGTATGCATTTCTGCTGTCAAAATACTTATCATAGCCATCATCTTTATCATTGCTTTCTGCTGCTTCATGGTCATAAGTCGTATTGTCAACTATAAAATCATGCACATAAAGCACTTTGTCATAAATATTTTCAAGCTTTGCGGCTTCCTCTGCAATGCCTTTCACCAAAGTTTTAAACTTTGCATCTTTGGCTACTATCTCACCGACATCTTCCTGAGAAGTGGGGACAAAATCTATTTCTGTATGTGTGCCAAGAGTGGTTTTGGTATATCTGTACCCCTTGTTCATCCAGAAATATTCGGGGTGGTCGTCCATTACCGCCATATATGCATTGATAACTTCATCTTCGTTTACGTCATCAAAGTGAAAGCTTAAATCATACCTTTCAATATAGTAGCACATCAAATTGTAAAGCTCTACTTCACTTTCACTCAAATCCCTTTCAACAGAACTGTCATAGGGTGTCGTATAATAATCCGACACTTCTATTTTTGACGGCTCTTTATAGGAAACTTCCTCCTCGAAAAGCGTTTCTCCGAAAAGCTCGTTTATATCACTTTGAAGTCCGCCCTCTCCGAAATATTCATACACACCGCTACATGAACACATCATCAAGCAACACAGTAATATTAAAAATGCTTTTATTTTCTTCACTCAATCACAGCCTTCATATAAATTTATTCATCTCTGCATTGTATTCATAGCCTATTGCAGAAAGCTTGCTTTCTATTTCAGAAACATCAATGCAGTTTGTTTTTCCGAACTCGTCAAGCGATTGATAATTATCCCTCAACTGCGTATTCATATAAGACAAAAGTATCATTGGGTCATTCGGTATTGCCATTTCAAAAACTCCCTTTCTTTATAGAGTGGAGTGTTGGGAGTGGAGAGTGGAGTTATTTTAATTCCAACTTCATTCTCAAAATCCACTGCTTTTTAATTTCAATTTAAATTCATGTTTCGATGAAGAGTTGAGTTCCGCAACTGCTCCACTCTCAACTCTCCACACTCCACTCTCATATAAGTGTTCTGTCGTCGCAGTAACGGCATAAAAGCATATCTCCGCCTGCTTTGTGAAATCTCTTGGGCAAATATTTTTCCTGCTGAGTGATACAGCGTGGATTTTTGCACCTAACGTTATGCGTGTCAAACTTTCTCTCCATAGGCGTTCTGTCAACGTCTTTGAGCATGGTCATTATCAACGCCATTCTTGCATACATTCCATACACCGTCTGAATAAAATATTTCGCCCTGCTGTCATAGTCAACATCTTCCTCTATCTCGTCAACTCTCGGCAGAGGGTGCAATATCTTCAAATCGCTTTTTGCATAAGTGAGCTTTTCCCTGTCAAGCACAAATATTCCTTTCTGCTTTTCATATTCCTCCTCACTTGCAAAACGCTCTCTTTGTATTCTCGTCATGTAAAGCACATCAAGCAGCGGCATAGCGTCTTTCAAATTCGGTATCTCCTGATATTTACAGCCCGACCTGTTCAATATATCCTTTATGTACTGCGGTACGGTCAATTCGGGAGTTGATATTAACACAAAGCTGTTATTTTCAAAATGCGACATCGTTTTAATAAGAGAATGCACGGTTCTGCCGTTTTTCAAATCTCCGCACAATCCTATACACATATTATCGAGAGCACCCTTTTCATTATAAAGCGTCACTACATCTGTCAAAGTTTGAGTAGGGTGCAAATGTCCGCCATCACCTGCATTGATGACAGGGGCTGCCGAATACATGGAAGCCGCCTTTGCCGCACCCTCTGACGGGTGACGTATTGCAATTATATCCGTATATCCCCCGACTACCGTTATGGTATCTTTCAGACTTTCGCCCTTTGACACAGAGGAATTCTGCGGATTGTCAAAACCTATTACATTTCCCCCAAGTCTGAGCATAGCCGTCTTAAAAGACATTTGCGTTCTTGTTGACGGCTCGTAAAAAAGAGTTGCCAATATTTTTCCCTTGCAGGCTTCCGAATATTCTTCGGGATTTGCCATGATTTTATTAGCCAACTCTATAATCTCCATCAATTCTTCCCTTGAAATATCTTCCAAATCTATCACGTGCTTATTTTTCATTTTGTTCCCTCCGTTTTAGATACGAAAATAAAGCCTGTCGAATTGTCAACGGCAGGCTTTAAAGTCAATCAGTTATTTAAATATAGACATTATATCCATGTATGAATCATCAGGGTCAGGATTTCTCTGAGTATTCTGCTGAGTTCTCGATGGCTGCTGAACGCCTGTATTGGCATTGGGATAAACAGGCTGCTGTGTCTGTCTGGGCTGCGGCTTTTCCTGCTGCGGAACCTGCTGATTGGGATAATACATAGGCTGCTGCGGTGCAGGCTGATATGTATTATACTGCGGCTGGGGCTGAGGTGCGGGCTGCTGCATTCTCGGCTGTCTGTTGTCCTGCGGTCGCATTACTCCGCCATATCTCTGCGGTTCGGGCTTCTGGGCAGTATTGCCATACTTGAACTGCGAATTATTGGTTTCCTTTTTCTGATTGATAAGGGTATAATGGTCAGTTGTCGGGAATCCCGTTGCAATAACGATTACACTTATGGTATCGTCCATTTCCTCGTCAAGTGCAGCACCCCATATAATAATAGCATTTTCATCAACCTGCTCGGAAATCATGGTAGATGCTTCCTGTATCTCGTCAAGTCCAATATCAGGCGATGCCTTGATATTGACAATCAAGCCTTTTGCACCCTCGATAGACGTACCCAAAAGCGGACTTGAAATAGCCTGCTGTGCGGCAGTCTTTGCTTTATCTTTACCCGATGCAAGACCTACTCCCATGAGGGCATAGCCTGCATCTTTCATTACAGATGTAACGTCTGCAAAGTCAAGATTGACAAGTCCGGGTATTACTATCAAATCAGTAATACTCTGAACGCCCTGACGGAGAACGTCATCTGCCGCAAAGAACGCATTCTGCAAAGTGATTTTCTCTCCGCTTATATGCTTCAGTCTTTCATTCGGTATAACAATAAGTGAATCAACGTGTGATTTCAGCTTTTCGATACCCATTTCAGCCTGAGCCATACGTTTTTTACCTTCAAAGAAAAACGGAGTTGTAACGATACCTACTGTAAGAATTCCCATTTCTTTTGCTATTTCAGCAACAACGGGAGCTGCACCGGTACCTGTACCGCCGCCCATGCCGGCTGTAATAAATACCATGTCCGTTCCCTGCAGCAAGTCGCTGATCTGCCCACGGCTTTCCTCTGCGGCTTTTTCGCCTATCTCGGGCTTTGAGCCTGCACCTTTACCGCCTGTAATTTTCTCTCCTATCTGTATCTTTTGAGTAGCCTTTGAACGAATAAGTGCCTGCTTATCCGTATTGATAGAAATAAACTCTACTCCCGACACATACTCTACCATTCTGTCAACGGCATTTCCACCGCCGCCGCCTACTCCGACAACCTTAATATGTACAATGGTGTCCATCTCATTTTCAAATTCGTAAGGCATTGTTTTTCTCCCTTCAAAATTAACTTCATTTACACTGCTTATAGAACCTCAGCATTAAACTGATAATGCAACTAAATAATAATCTACCACTTTTTCGGCACTTTTTCAATACACTAAATCAATTTTTATATATATTTATCACTATACAAATAAAATGCTCCGATTTTTTCGATTTTTTTGGTGATTTTGACGATTATTCCTCATTATCGCCATCTTGATTTTCATTTTCTTCATATTCATACTCGGAATATTCTTCTTCATACTCATACTCGGAATTTTCTTCTTCATATTCATACTCGGAATATTCTTTTTCATACTCATCTTCGGAACTTTCTTCTTCATACTCATACTCGGAATATTCTTCCTCATATTCATCTTCGGAACTTTCTTCTTCATACTCATTTTCGGAATATTCTTCCTCATATTCATCTTCGGAACTTTCTTCTTCATACTCATTTTCGGAAATTTCTGTACTTTCCTCAATTTCGGTATTTTCGCTTTCCTGCGAAACTTCCTCCGAGGACTGTTCAATCAGCGAACTTTCTGTTTTTGAAGATTCTTCTTTGCTTTTCTCCTCAGGTTTAGATGACTGTTGTTTGCTTGTTTCCTTTGTCTTGAAGAAAGACCTTGCACCGTTTTCGTCAACTACCGATACATCAAGCACTCCAACGTCATTGTCCGACACGTTCTCATTCATAATGGAACTTGCACTGTTAAACTTGTAATCCAGATTTTCGGGAGAACCTATTATCAATTTAAAGCCGTTCTGCCTTGTAAGAGATATGTTTGTCAAAGATGTTACATCAATAGTGGAAATCCCTTTTATCTCATATTTCTTGATAAGCGATATGATATCCTCGACATATTTCTTGACATTTTTATTTTCATACTCCGCATAATCACACAGCTTTGTATTTTTCAGCTTTGCACCGACTATCGTGGGAACATCATATTTTTTCTCGGTATCTATCTCTATTATCTTTCCGCTTTTGCTCAAAATATAATATCTGTCGCCACTCTTTATCATTGAAGTGGGCTTTGCCTCTGTAATTTTGATTGCTATTTTGTTAAAAAGCTTTTTTTGTATATCCGCCTTTTCCACATACGGAAATTTTTCAACGATATTTTTTTCTCCCGGGGAGGTATTGCAAAGAATCAAATTATCATTTTTCTTTATCATGCTTTCGGCAATAATCTCCTCTGCCGAATAAATCGTACTTCCCTCAACATATATCTCATCTATCTTGAAAAACACCGTCAGCGACAGCATGGAACATACTATCAACGCAACCGTCAATGCACATACATAAAAAACAATTCTTTTCACTCTGCGTTTTTTGGCACTTTCGGGCTCTTTTGCAGGTGTTATCGGTTCTTCTTCCTCCTCAGTCTGTCCTTCTATGCTTTCCTCCATTTTTACCTCATCTTCCGCTTTCACAAACATTCCTCCTCTTTTCTCCGACCTCTGCACACTGCACATTGCTCATTGCTAATTGCTAATTGTTTTCCCCCGTTACTTCCATGATAATTGCATATATTCTTTCAGATGCATCGGATATTCCCATCTTCTTTGCATTCTCGGAATACTCTGCAAGCTTTTCGGGATTTGACGCAAGTGAATCGATTGCTTGTGTCAATTTCTCGGGAGTAAGGTCCTTTTCCTCTATCATCAATGCTGCCTTTTTATTGACAAGTGCCATTGCATTATGATATTGATGATTTTCCGCAACGTTGGGGGAGGGTATCAATATGGAGGGCTTTCCCTTTACCTGTATTTCACTCAAGGTCATTGCACCCGCCCTTGCAACCACAACATCTGCTGCCGCAAGACATACAGGCATATCATTGATATATTCCCTTATATCAAGATTTTTCGCTTTTTCCAAATCCGCACCTTTTTCTTTCAGCAAATCCGGAAACCATTTTCCATACTGTCCGTATGCGTGTATATGCTGATACTTGCCGTCTTTTGCACTCCTCGATATGACATCTGCAAGTGCCTCGTTTATTTTATCAGCCCCAAGACTTCCGCCAAACGATAATATAACAGGTCTGTTGTCAAGTCCCAATTTTTTTCTTGCAGACTGCTTATCCTCTGTTAAAATTTCACTTCTTATCGGATTTCCGACATCTGCAAAATTGTAATCTCCTTTAAACTTCTCCCTTGCGGCAGGCATGGCAAGCATTACCCTTGCCGCCTTTTTGGCAAGCATTTTATTGGTTATGCCCGGATAGGCATTCTGTTCATGTATCAGTACGGGTATTCCCAGCTTTGCAGCCGCTTTCATGACAGGTCCGCTTACATATCCGCCTGTTCCTATACATACATCGGGCTGAAATTCTTTGATAAGCTTTTCCGCATCTTTACTCGCTTTCAATGCTTTTTTTACCGTCACAACATTCTCTTTCAGCGACTTGAAAGAAATTTTTCTTCTAAATCCCTGCACGCTGACGCTTTTAAATTCAAATCCTGCCTGCGGTACAAGTCTTTCTTCCATTCCGCCTTTATTTCCTATATAAAGTATTTGTGCGTCAGGCTGTTTCTGTTTGATATAGCCTGCTATGGCAAGAGCCGGATTGATATGTCCTGCCGTGCCTCCTCCTGCAAGTATCACTTTCATAAAATACACCCCTTTATTAAATTCAAATGCAGAGGGTGAAAAGCAGAATTGATTTCATTCTGCCCTCCACTCTCTACACTTTTATTAGAGTGGAGTGTTGAGAGTGAAGAGTGGAGTTATTGCAATTCCAACTTCATTCTCAAAAATCCACTGTTTTTTAATTTCGATATAAATTCGTGTTCCGGTGAAAAGTCGGGTTCACAACTGCTCCACTCCCAACTCTCCACACTCCACTCTCATTCTATGCTTTTTCCAGATTTGATGTTCTCGATATGGAAAGAATAATTCCCATTTGTGCAAGCAGCATTACCAATGACGTTCCACCGTAACTGAAAAACGGCAGGCTTATTCCTGTATTCGGCATTCCGTCGGTTATTACAAGCACATTCAATATTACCTGTATGCCTATTTGTGCCGAAAGACCTATTCCCAGCAGTGAACCAAATCTGTCCTTTGCATTGATGGATATTTTAATTCCCCTGTAAACGAGAAGTCCGAAAAGAAACAGTACGATTGCCGCTCCGAGAAATCCCAGTTCCTCACATACGACCGCAAATACAAAGTCATTCTGCACTTCGGGGATATACAAATATTTTTGTCTTGACATTCCAAGTCCAAGTCCCCAAAATCCTCCCGAGCCTATTGCATATATGGAATTTCTCGTTTGATACGTTGCCCAATATAAGTCGTCTGTCGGATTGAGTGCCATTCCCCAGCCGTCCATACGTTCCATAAAATAACCAAGCTTGCCTGTAAGTGCCGCAAGTACTATCAATGCAGCCGCAGGAATTCCTATAATTGCAAACCATTTCAGCTTTACACCGTTTATAAACATCATCAATGCCGTAAGCATAATAATAATAGCTATTCCCGAATAATGCGGTTCCAAAAGCATCAGAATGATTATCAGCACAGATACACAGCCCGGTATCAGTACACCATATTTGAATGTACCCATTTTTTTCGTATGTCTTGAACCCCAGTCGGCAAATACAAGTACCACTGCAAGCTTTGCAATTTCCGACGGCTGAAAAGAGCCGAGCGAGCCTATATATATCCAGCGTCTTACTCCGTTTGTCGGCACAAACAGCACCCATACAAGACAACCCAATGCGAATGCAAGTACTACATACGCAAATATATGGAAATGATGATAGTCAAAATATGACAGCACTATCATAAGCCCTATTCCCAGTGCCGCAAAAACAAGCTGCTTTTTCAGATAATAAAGGCTGTCACTTTCATAGGCAAAACCTGACGGATAACTTGCCGAAAACATCATAAGAATTCCTATGATAAGAAGTACAAGCACCAAAAATAAAAATGACATATCAAGTCCGAGCCTTACCGAAAACCATTTGAATTTTGCTTTCAGTCCTCTCGGACCGTCGGCAGAATTTTCCGACGGCTTTTGCGGTGTCTGCACAGGTTTTTTTACCGGTCTTTTAGACGGCACTCTCTTTGAAGAAGATGAAACCGTTCTCAATATCAAATAACTCCTTTCTTTTTATATATAATTGGTATATTTCATTGTTATCAGAAGTGCCAGCACTCCGCACAACAGCGTTACTGCACTGAACACTATCACTATCTTTACTTCCGACCAGCCGCATTTTTCAAAGTGATGATGTATCGGGCTCATTTTGAAAAGTCTTTTTCCATGCGTCAATTTAAAATAGCCTACCTGCAATATAACAGAAAACATTTCTATTATATAAATCAGTCCTATCAAAATAAGCATAATCGGCATATCAAGTGCAAATGCGACTGCACACATATACCCTCCCAAATACAGCGAGCCTGTATCTCCCATGAATACTTTTGCGGGGTGGGCATTCCATATAAAAAATCCGACACAGCCCCCCACTATTGCAGCAGACATAATCGACACGCCTGCTTTCTCAAATAAAGCCGCTATCATCAGAAAGAACATTGCTCCGAAACCCGTTACGGAAGCATTTAAACCGTCTATTCCGTCGGTAAGATTGACAGCGTTTACAATTCCCACTATAAATATCGCTGCAAGGGGATAATACAGCAATCCCACTTCAACCATGCCCACAAACGGTATAAATGTCTTTGTATCTCCGCCGAAAAAATATATCGTTGCAAGATATGCTATTGCCGCAAGAAACTGCAATACTAATTTTTGTACGGCAGTAAGTCCCAGATTTCTTTTCTTGACCGCTTTGATATAGTCATCTATAAATCCTATTGCACCGAATGCAAGAGCCATAAATATTCCTGCATACACCTTCGCACAAAGCAAAGATGTTTCGGGTGCTCCGCCAAGTGCATTGTATAATACAACACAGCCTGCTCCCGATACGATGCTTGAAAGGATAAACATAAATCCGCCCATCATCGGAGTGCCCGATTTGCCTTTATGCAGGTCTATGCCTTCTTCACGCTCCGTCTGCTGAAAATGAAGCTTTTTAAGAAACGGTACAAGCCATATTCCAAACAGTGACGATATTCCGAAAGAAGTCACTGCCGCCACGATTGTCCATATACTTTTCATAAAAAATATCCGCCTTTCCTATTCCTCTTTTTCTTACATGATGGAATTATCCTGATTGAACGTCAGAGTTACCACAGTATATGTTTCAACACTTGTTCCCTTTTCTATATCCTGTTTCTTGACATACGCACCGCTGTCACTTGCGTTGCTTCCCTCTATGCATATATTCAAAGAAAACTCTGCCGCCAAATTATTTGCTTCCGTAAGAGAAAGATTTGAAAAATCGGGTACAACCACTTCTGCTCTCTTTTCATCTTTTTCCGTATAGAGAACCACTGTACCCTCTTTCGGTATCGTCGAATATGCCGACGGATTTTGTCCCGTAACAGTCTTTCCGTTTCCTATCACCTTTACATTCAAAGATGAATTCTTGATAAGCATTTCCGCATCTTCCACTTTCATGTCAATATATGCTCCCGTTACTGTATCAAGGTCTTTTATTTCAGCCTCTGTATATACTTTCTCTATTCCGATATACGGAAGTACTTCACTCATGATATTTCTGAAACAAGGTGCTGCTACGGTTGTACCGTAATAATTTATCTTCTTATCGGGAGAGTCAAAGTAACAAAGCAATGCAACCTGTGGGTCATCTGCCGGGGCTATTCCGCAGTATGACGCTATATAATCACTGCTCAAAGTACCGTCCTCATTAACGGTCTTTTCAGATGTACCTGTCTTTCCGCCTATTCTGTAACCTGCCACATACCCGTTTTTACCGCCTCCGGATATGGCATTTGTCTGAAGCATTTTGCAGACCTGTTTTGACACGCTTTCGGAAATAGCCTGATTTCTCACAAACGGGTCCGTGGATTTTACAACATTTCCGCTTGCGTCGGATATTTGCGACACAACAAAAGGTCGCATCAGCTTTCCACCGTTAGCTATCGCACCGCAAGCCGAAAGCATTTGTATAGGTGTAACTTTGAAGTTCTGACCGAATGAACCGACTGCCAAGTCTGTCAAATCCATGCCGTTCACTGCCTTTGACGAAGCCGAATTGAAAAATATATCATCACTTTCACCGGGAAGGTCTATGCCTGTCTTTTCCGACATTCCGAAAGCTACATAATATTCATAATACTTTTCCCTGCCGAGCATGAAGCCCATCTGCATAAATGCAGGGTTGCAGGAATTGCATAAAGCCTGTTCAAGCGTTTCCGTGCCGTGACCTCTGCTTTCCCAGCAGTCTATCATGGGAGAACCCTCAAACGGTGCATACGAGCCTGCACACTCAAACCTTGTATTTTCACTTATCATTCCCTCGGACAATACGGCTGATGCCATTACCATTTTAAATACAGAGCCCGGGATATAAGTATCACTCACACCCTTGTTTCTCCACTGTCTGCTCAACTCCGCACTCTCTGCCGCTGCCTGTTTATCTTCGGGCAATGCCTCTATTTTCTTTGCAGCCTTTGTATCCGCCACAACAAACGGTTCATTCGGGTCAAAAGAACCCTCACAGGCAAATCCCAATATACCTCCCGTTTTCACGTCCATCATGATGGCACACCCACGATTTCCAACATTGAACTCCTTGAGAGTTTCCCTTACATACTTTTCCATGATACTCTGTATATTTTCATCTATCGTAAGAGTTAAATTATATCCGTCAATGGCATCAATTTTCTGCTCATACGGAAACGGCATTTCATTTCCTATTGCATTCCTTGCCACAACAAGTCTGCCGTTTTTTCCTTTGAGATAGTCATTATACTGATACTCCACGCCTGCAAGTCCCTGATTGTCAGAGCCTACAAAGCCCAACACATCTGCCGCAAAGTTTCCGTTTGTATAATATCTTCTGTAATCCTCTATCGCCTTTACCGCAACGGGAACACCATGATTTTTATACAAATCGCTGACAAACTCCATTACCTTGTCTTTAACATCTGTCGATACCTTTCGCTTGACCACCTCATAAAAATTATTTTTCTTTGCCCTTTCATGCAGTTCATTCCTATCTACATCAAGCAGCTTTGAAAGACCGTCTGTAATTAAATTTCTGTCATCTTCCGTTTTGATATTGGCAGGTTCAAGCACGATATTCCACACTGTCAGACTTTGTGCAAGAAGATTTCCGTTTTTGTCATATATACTCCCTCTCCTTGCGGAAAGCGTCGTATCCGATAACTGCTGTTCAACCGCCCTTTTCTGAAGTTCTTCGGACATCACTGTCTGAAAGTAAAGAAGTCTTGCCGCCACCAATACAAGCCCTGTCATTATTGCTATCACTATCACAAGTGTACGTTTATTCAACTTGGCTGTCGTACCTCTTTTTGCCATATAAAGTCCCTTTCTCCCTTTCCCCAATAAAAATTTTCGGCTGAAAAACGGGTTGTACACAAAATTTCCCAACCAATCTGTTATAATTGTGTTACAACCCACTATTCAATAATTATTGCAGACACCATCTCAATATACCGACCTCACGGATTGTCAAACACATTTTTCATCCATTCAAGGAAAGTATTTGAGCCGTCGTTTCTGATGACCTCTCCGAAATCCCCGTCAGACAGTGAAACGAATTTTTTCTGGGCATTCTTCACCTGCGACATTCCGAGTTTGCTTTCCGCATAATCCTCTATCATGCCGGAAGTCAGCTTGCCGTCTATTCTCATCTGAAATTCGTCCTGCAAATTCACCTGATGTGAAAGCTCCGTTCTTGCGTCGGTAACTTCCTGATTAAGCTCGTTAAGCTTTACATTGTTGCCGACGATCCACACCCCGACTGCCGTGACCGCTGCCGTACACAATGATACTGCCGCTATCAATGCAGGATTTGTCTTTCTCCTCAAACTCTCTATATTCTTCTTGGCATTTATCTTGATAAGATTACTTTTCTTTTTTTTGTTTTCCTTATTGACCTTTCTTTGCGTTTCCTCAAACACTGACAGGTCATAAGCTGCTGCATTTAACTTATCCCTTGCCATATAAATACTCCCTTTCATATCCTGTCTGTAAAAAAATCAGACGGACTTTATGTAAATTAACACATTATCATAATTTTTTGCAGCACCTAAGCTTTGCACTCCTGCTTCTCGGATTTTCCTCCTGTTCTTTTTCGTCAGCCTCCACAGGCTTTCTGAATATCAATTCCGCTTTGGGCTTGTTTCCGCACACGCATATTGGAAAATCTTTCGGACAGGTACAGCCTTCACACCATTTTGCCATTCTCTGTTTTACTATCCTGTCCTCAAGTGAATGAAACGTGATTACAGACAATCTGCCGTCTGTCCTCAACGATTCAAACGCCTCATCAAGTCCCTTTGACAGTCTGTCAAGTTCTCCGTTCACGGCTATTCTCAATGCCTGAAACGTTTTTCTCGCAGGGTGCTTGTCATGCCTTTTGGCAGGCGGGTATGCACTCTTTACGATTTCCGCAAGCTCCAGCGTCGTTTCTATTTTCTTTTTTTCCCTTTCACGCTCTATGGCACGGGCGATGTTTTTGGCAAACTTTTCTTCCCCGTAAGCCGACAATATATGCACAAGTTCATTGAACTGCAAATTATTTACAAGCTCTGCGGCAGTCACTCCGCTTTGACTCATTCTCATATCAAGAGGTGCGTCATTGTGATAGGAAAATCCTCTTTCAG
The DNA here is from genome assembly GCA_900317795.1 of uncultured Eubacteriales bacterium. Classification (GTDB taxonomy): domain Bacteria; phylum Bacillota; class Clostridia; order Oscillospirales; family Acutalibacteraceae; genus UBA1213. The sequence continues at coordinate 20,734 of ONIF01000002.1, forward strand.
CCGTGTCAAGCTGATGTGACGACACTCCTATATCCAAAAGTACTCCGTCAAGCTTGTCTATTCCCAATTCGGATATAATACTTTTTATCTCCGAAAAATTCGACTGCACGATTGAAACATTTTCACTGCTTCCGAATTTTTCGTGAAGAATTTCGATGGCATCGGGGTCCTGATCGACACATATCAATCTTCCGATCCCAAGCCTTTTCAATATCTCGGCTGAGTGACCTCCGCCGCCTGCTGTTCCATCAAGGTATATCCCATTCGGTTTTATATCAAGTGAACTGATTGTCTGTTCAAGTATCACAGGTCTATGCGAAAACTCCATACTCCACCGCCCGACATTTTTTTAATATTTTCGACTTATTTTTTCGTCAAATTTCGCATTGAATAAAAAACCACTTTTTATTCAAAAGCTATATACTAATTATAAAATATAAATCTGAAAATTGCAATACGTTTGACAACTTTTTTCTATAATTTATACACAATACATCTCCGTAATTTTTGCAACTTGACAAATTAAAATATTCCAAAAAATTTATAATCGTTTTCAACCATTAAATTGCACAATTTTTCGATAAATATTTTTCATATTCCAAGATGATAAAACGTCACTTTCACAAATGCATAAAATCAATTTTACTGCAAAATCTATATCTCAGAGGTGATTTTTTATGCAGTACATTTATGCTTTTATGATAGGCGGTCTGCTTTGCTCGATTGCTCAAATTTTAATCGACAAAACCAAATTAACTCCTGCACGCATACTTGTCATTTACGTTGTATCGGGTGTCATTCTGACCGCACTCGGACTTTATGAACCGCTCGTTAATTTTGCGGGAGCAGGGGCAACCGTTCCTTTAACGGGATTCGGCTACTCCCTTGCAAAAGGCATTGAAGAAAATGTTGCAAAAAACGGCTTGTTAGGTGCATTTACGGGAGGTCTTACCGCCTGTTCCGCAGGTATTGCCGCTGCTATTTTCTTCGGCTTTATCATGGCTCTTATCAAAAAACCGTCATCTAAATGAGGAATGAGGAGTGAGGAATGAGAAATATTTCCCATTCCTCATTTGTCATTTTTTACATACTTAAAACATACTATAAATCAGAAATTAGGAGTGAGGAATATTTTTCAATTTCTAATTGCTAATTTCTAATTGCTAATTGCTAATTGCATCGGGGTGATGTTATGGCTCTTACCGAAATTATCGTGAAATACAACGGTGATATTTTTTCTGTTGCCAATGCTTTCAACTCATTTGCCGAAATCCTTTCCCCCAATTACGCTATACTTTTTATAGACAGCAGTCAAATCAATCAGCTCTACTCTTTCCCCGAAATAGAGGATATTGAACTTCCCAAAAAACTCTATCTCGGTACAAGCTTCAATTTAACATCTTCATGTATCAGGACTGTTCAAAATTCTTACAGCTACGACCTTAACGGAAACGGTACAATTATCGGAATAGTCGATTCGGGCATTGATTACACTCACATGGATTTCAGAAATGCAGACGGCTCTACACGTATTCTTTATTTGTGGGACCAGACGGTTGACGGCTCTCCGCCTGCCGATTTCAACGAGGGTACGGAATACACGCAGTTTCAAATCAACTCCGCTTTACAATCCGAAAATCCGTTTTCAATCATTCCCTCCAACGACTTTAACGGTCACGGTACAGCCGTTGCAGGCATTGCCGCAGGAAACGGAAATTCCTCTGACGGTGAAAATATCGGTGTTGCATTTCAAGCGGATTTGATAATTGTAAAAGTCGGGCAGAAAGGCAATGACTTTTTTGCACAAACTACCGAAATCATGCGTGCCGTAAAATACATTGTTTCAAAGTCAAGAGAACTGCAAAAGCCTGTTGCCATTAACATGAGTTTCGGCATGAACAACGGCTCTCACAAAGGCACAAGCCTTTTTGAAGAATATCTTTCCGACATCTCTGCCGAATGGAAAAATGTACTTGTCGTGCCTACGGGAAACGAGGGCGGTGCAGGTCATCACTTTAACGGCTCTTTGAAATCCAATCAGACAAAGGAAATTGAATTTTTCACTGCTTCGGGCATTACAAATTTTTATTTATCCCTTTGGAAAAACTTTGCAGACAGTTTTGCAGTTGAACTCATTTTTCCCAACGGTATCAGTTCGGGCATTATCAATCTTGAAAACCGTTTGAAAACTGTCCGTGTCGATAACATGACGCTTACTGTCATTTACGGTCAGCCTACACGATATTCTGCCGAACAGGAAATTTATTTCAACATCTCCGCCAATGAAAATTATATCCGCTCGGGTTTGTGGAAACTACGAATTATTCCCTCGACAATCGTTGACGGTGAAATCAATATATGGCTGCCGACCGTGGAAGAAGTGACTGCAAAAACTTATTTTTCCAATCCGTCTGTTTACAATACCATGACCTTGCCGTCAACCGCCAATAAAGTAATACGTGTATCGGGCTATAACGACAGAATTGGAAATATTGCGGAATTTTCGGGAAACGGCATTCCCGATACTTCTCTTATTCCCGACATTGCCGCCCCTGCCGTCAATATTGTTTCCGCACGTTCGGGGGGTGGTTATGATTACTTTACGGGCACGAGTTTTGCCGCACCTTTTGTAACAGGCTCTGCCGCTTTAATGATGCAGTGGGGCATTGTCAACGGCAATTCCCCCTTTCTCTACGGTGAACGCATTAAGGCGTTTTTGCGGCTTGGGGCAAGACGCTCCGACGGTGTTGTTTATCCCAATCAGACTTTCGGTTACGGCACTCTATGTTTAAGCAATTCCGTTTCCTATATGGAAAGGTATCAATGGGGAGGGTTTGAGTTTGTCTGAAAATGATGATTTGCCTCTTGAAGAATTTGTAAAACTTCCCACTACCGTGGATTTTCAAGTCATCAATACAAGACGTTTCCGTGAATACATCAAAGACAAGCCATATATACGTCTTGGCACTCAGCTCGAAAACAGTGCCGTTGTCGCTTACACCAATGAAAAATATATACAGCGGCTTCTCGTGGATTTGGGCAGTGACTTTTTTTCGTTCTATCCTAAAATCATGTCACCCCTTGACATTCAAAGCAACGAGATAAGCGGTATTACGCAAGTGCTTAACCAGCCCTTTCTCGACCTCTCGGGAAACGGTGTTATTATCGGCATAATCGACACGGGCATTGATTACACCAACAAAGTATTTCAATTCGAGGACGGCTCCTCTAAAATTCTGAGTATATGGGACCAGAGTATTGACGGTGAACGCTCTGATAATTTATACTTCGGCTCAACGTATTCCAATGAACAAATCAACTCCGCTTTACAATCCGATAATCCGTTTTTAATCGTGCCGTCAGCCGACGAGGACGGACACGGTACATTTCTCGCCTCTGTCGCAGCAGGAAATTCAAACGGTGAATATATCGGTGCTGCCCCCAATGCAAATATTATTGCCGTCAAACTCAAACGGGCAAGGGATTATTATATCAACCGATATTTGCTTTCCCCCGACAATCCCAATTTATATGAATCGTCCGATTACCTTTTAGGCATAAAATATATTATTGACAAGGCGGTTGAATTTGCCATGCCTGCCGTCATTTGTATCGGAATGGGTTCGAATTCGAGTGCACATGACGGCAACACTCTCTTTGAAGATTACATTTCATTCATATCCCAAAGGGCAGGTTATGCCTTTGTGACAGCCGCAGGAAATGAGGCTAATGCCAAGCACCATACACAAGGAAAAATCCAAAACGGCAAAGTGGAAAATATAAGCGTGCGTGTCGGTGAACAGGGGGCATCTTTTTCCGTTGTCATATTCGGTCCCGCATTCGATAAAGTATCTCTTGGGGTAGTATCCCCCACAGGTGAAATTGTTCCCCGTATTCCTTTCAAATCGGGGTTGGAATATTCCGAAAAACTTGTTTTTGAAAGCACCACTGTTTATATCAAATACTTCAAAGATATAAACAATAATTTAATTGTCGGTTTCAGAAACGCCACAGGCGGTATATGGGATATAAAACTTTTCGGAGATAACATCATTGACGGTCAGTATTGGGCATGGCTTCCCATTACGGGACAAGTTCCCGAAAGCGTGGAATTCCTTAAACCCATTCCCGAATACACGATTGTATATCCTGCAACGGCTGTCCGTTCGATAACGTGCGGTGCATACAATCCGAGCGATAAAAGCCTTTCGGTATCTTCCTCATGGGGACCGACAAGAGTTCCGCAAATTTCCCCCGACTTTACCTCGCCGGGGGTAAATATAAAAGGCGTTTTTCCGACAGGTTACGGCTCTATGACGGGTACGAGTGCCGCTGCTGCCGTAACAGCAGGTGCTGCCGCTTTGCTCATGGAATGGGGCATTGTCAAAAACAATATGCCGACCATTAACGGCGACCTTATCAAAAGTCTTTTCATCAGCGGTTGTGTCAGAGATGAAAACATCACTTACCCCAACAATCAATGGGGATACGGCAGAATGAATTTATACAATACATTTGCGTCCGTCCGTGAAACCGTCATCAACTACAACATCACAACACCTTAACAATTCATAATTCATAATGCATAATGCATAATTACAAGGAGGTTTTTCCCATGCCCGAAGTGGAGAATATCAGCGGAGGTATCGGACTTTTAAAAACAAACGTCTTTTTAAATAACATCGGCAGACCTGCCGAAAATGCAAAAGTTGAAATCATCTCTCCCGAAACCGATACCGTTATACAGCAGTCTTTCACCGACATTCAAGGACAGCTTCAACCCGTAGTGCTTTCCGCACCGCCGATTGAAAATTCTCTTTCCCCTGACGAGCCAAGACCTTTCAATCAGTACAATATGCGTGTCACTCTTGACGGCTATCAAAGTGCATTTATACAAAATATTCAAATCTATCCCGATACCACTTCCATTCAGAATGTAGCTCTCGTGCAGAATTTTGAAAATATCAATATTCCCTATCCGACATTGTGGGGAAATTTTCCCCCGAAAATTCCCGAAGCCGAAATAAAGCGTCTGCCCTTTGCAAGCAATCTTGTGGTACTTCCCGAAACGGTTGTTCCCGAATTCATAGTAGTTCATGCAGGCGTGCCGTCGGACAGCTCCGCACCCAATTATACATTGACTTTTAAAGACTATATCAAAAACGTTGCAAGCAGTGAAATTTATGCAAGCTGGCCCCGTGAAGCTCTTAAAGCAAATATCCTTGCCATACTTTCATTTACTTTGAGCCGTGTCTATACGGAATGGTACAGAAGCAAGGGCTATGACTTTACCATAACAAGCTCGACTGCATACGACCAAGCCTTTTTCTACGGCAGAAATATTTTTCAAGAAATTTCGGATATTGTTGATGAAATTTTCACTCTTTATATATCCCGCCCCGACATCAATCAACCGCTTTTTACGCAATACAGTGACGGTGTAAGAGTTGTGCGTGAGGGCTGGCTCAGTCAATGGGGTTCAAAGTCCCTTGCCGAACAGGGATATTCTGCAATACAGATTTTGAAAAGATATTACGGCTATGACATTATTTTAAAAGAGGCTAAAAAAGTTTCGGGTATTCCGCTTTCATTTTCGGGCGTACTTCAAACAGGCTCTCGTGGAGAACCTGTCAGAACGATACAGCGTCAGTTGAACAGAATTTCAAACAACTATCCGCTTATCGGCAAACTTGCCGTTGACGGCATATATGGCCCCAAAACCGCTCAGGCTGTAAGGACTTTTCAGGAAGTCTTTGACCTGCCTGTAACGGGTGTCGTGAATTTTCCGACATGGTACAGAATTTCCGATATTTTCAATGCCGTAAACTCTTTGTAATTCATAATTCATAATGCATAATTCATAATTAAAATGCACAATGCATAATCTGAAATCAATCAGTTATGTATTGTGCATTCTGCATTAAGTTTCAATTTCTATTGTTTCAACAGAGCCGTCGGGCAGAGAAATTTTTTCGGTCTGCTCAATGATTTTCTGTACAAACTCCGTATCAACAACACATTCAATATTGCCGTCAACAACTGCAACGGTTTTATTTTCTTTATTTCTGTAAAGTTCAAGCATATAATCCGTTTCTCCAAACGTCAGCTTGATATAAAATATTTTTTCATATCCGTTAAGATTTTCGGGTATCTCTTCTGTACGTTCCGCATTTGACAGGCTTGATACAAATCTCAGCAGGTTTGTATAGTCAACAGCCGTTTCGTTATAATACATGTATGTTACTATATTTTCCTCGTACAAGTCATTCAACTGATGCTCTCTCTTAATGGAATAATTATACACTTTATCTTCATAGAATATCTCTGCCAAATCTGCATTTGCAATATCGGGACTATATACCGAACTGCCCAAAAATCCCCTGTAAGTTTCATTGTAATATTTAAATTCATCTTCATCGGCTTTATATATAATATTGCCGTCTTTATTCATAATATAACAATTTCCCTCGCTGTCCTGCTCCGATACAAGTATATTGATATTATTTCCTTCGTCAGTCGAAATCTTTATATCCATATACGGCTCGGCAAGTCCGAATTTTTCAATATCGTCTGCTTTCACCTCTGCCCCTGCCACGTTTGAAAGAGTGAAACTGTAAAATGTCGCTGCAAAATCAACGGTCTTTGATGAATCGCATTCTTCCATGAACGGTGACGACATGGCATATACACTGTTAATAATGCCGTTCTTTTCTCTTGATATAATAATCGGTTTTTCATATCCCTTTCCCGATATTTCCACAAGCGTGATATTTTCCGAGTCGGAAAGCTCTCCCGTCAAGGTTTTATCAAACAACTGCAGTTTGTCAATGAAAAACATATCCACTGACGCACTGTTGACAAGATATACATTTTTGTTTCCGTCTATACGGCAATATATACCGCTTTTATCGGGGGCTTCGTTTCCGAAATACATATTCACTTTGGAATTATCACTGTATATCACCGTTACTTCAACCGACGGCTTGTCAAGTCCGTAATCGCTGTATTTCTTTCCCGAATTGTCTATCAATCTCGTAGCTGCAACTATCTGACATTCCTTTACAAGATTATCCGTCATGTACTTTGACATGAGGGTGTTTTCATATCCCTGCATAGTATAAAACATGGATATTTCTTCATTTTCATCTGCCTTTGCTTCTTCGGAATATTTATAA
>ONIF01000241.1 GCA_900317795.1 uncultured Eubacteriales bacterium
AATTTTCAGTACACCCGAATTCGGTGATATTCTCGTTCTTGATGACAGAATTATGCTCACTCAAAAAGATGAATTTATCTATCACGAAATGATAACTCATGTGCCTATGGCGGTCAATCCCGATATTAAAAATGTCCTTGTCATCGGGGCAGGCGATGGCGGTACTGTCCGTGAACTTGCCAAATACAAGTCTATCGAAACAATCGACATGGTGGAAATTGACAGAATGGTCGTTGATGCCTGTAAGGAATTTCTTCCTACTGTCGCTTCCAAACTTAATGACAGCCGTGTCCGTATCTTCATTGATGACGGCTTGCGTTTTGTCAGAAGCGTTGAAAATAAATATGATTTAATCATAGTCGATTCAACAGACCCTTTCGGTCCGGGCGAGGGACTTTTTACAACAGAGTTTTACGGCAACTGCTATAAAGCCCTTACCGATGACGGCATTTTAGTCAATCAGCACGAAAGTCCTTTTTACAACACTTATGCGAAATCCATGAAACAGGCTCATAAAAAAATCCTGCAATTTTTCCCCGTTGTCAAGGTCTATCAGGCTCATATCCCAACTTATCCGTCAGGTCACTGGCTTTTCGGCTTTGCTTCAAAAAAATTCCACCCTATCAACGATTTAGATGAGGGAAAATGGAACAGGCTCGGCATTGACACCAATTATTATAATACAAGACTTCATAAAGGCTGTTTTGCACTCCCTACTTACGTCACCAAACAGCTTATGGAAAACGAATAAATAAAGTGTGAAGAGTGGAAAGTTGAGAGTGGAGCAAATGCCAACTTCAACTTTTCACTATGAAACAAGAAAATTTTAAAAAGTGGATTTTGAGAATGTGTTTGAGAGAAAAATAACTCCACTCTCCACTCTCCAAACTCCACTCCAAAAAAACAGGAGGTTTTTTAAAATGGGAAAGGCTTTAATTATCGGTGCAGGCGGTGTTGCAAGTGTCTGCATTCACAAATGTTGTCAAAATTCAGATGTGTTCGAGGAAATCTGCATTGCAAGCAGAACCAAATCAAAATGTGACGCTCTCAAAGCGAAACTTGACGGCGGTAAAACCAAAATTTCAACCGCTCAGGTCAATGCAGACAATGTTGATGAATTGATTGCTTTAATCAACGACTTCAAGCCCGATGTTGTCATTAACCTTGCTCTGCCCTATCAGGATTTGACTATCATGGACGCTTGCCTTGCTACAAAAGTTAATTATGTTGACACTGCCAACTATGAACCCCTCGACACCGCTAAATTTGAATACAAATGGCAGTGGGCTTATCGTGAAAGATTTGAAAAAGCAGGTATTACCGCACTTCTCGGCAGCGGCTTTGACCCAGGTGTTACAGGCGTTTTCAGTGCCTACGCTATGAAGCATGAATTTGACGAAATAAACTATATCGACATTCTCGACTGCAATGCAGGCGACCACGGCTATCCTTTTGCTACAAACTTCAATCCCGAAATCAATATCCGTGAAGTTTCCGCAAAGGGCAGCTATATTGAAAACGGCAAATGGGTAGAAACTGAACCTATGGAAATTAAAAGAGTTTACAACTTCCCCGAAATAGGCGAAAAAGATATGTATTTACTTCACCATGAAGAACTCGAATCCCTTGCACTCAATATCAAAGGAATTAAGCGTATCAGATTTTTCATGACTTTCGGTCAAAGCTATCTTACACATCTCAAATGCCTTGAAAATGTCGGCATGACTTCCATTGAGCCTATCGACTTTGAAGGTCATAAAATCGTGCCTTTGCAGTTCCTTAAAGCTGTTCTTCCCGACCCTGCTTCCCTCGGTCCAAGAACTAAGGGCAAAACCAATATCGGCTGTATCTTTATCGGCAAAAAAGACGGCAAAGACAAAACTTATTATCTCTACAATGTATGCGACCATGAAGAATGTTACAAAGAAGTAGGTTCTCAGGCTGTTTCCTATACAACAGGCGTTCCGGCTATGATTGGTGCGGCTATGCTTCTTACCGGCAAATGGAATAAACCCGGTGTACATAACATTGAAGAATTTGACCCCGACCCTTTCATGGACGACCTTAATAAATTCGGTCTGCCCTGGAAAGAAAGCTATAACCCCGATTTAGTTGACTAATGATTTTTAAGCAGTGTTTTATGAACACTGCTTATTTTATAAAGAGGTGCTGAAATGGAAAATATTTTATCTCTCCCCACTCCCTGCTACGTCATTGATGAAAAATCTCTTATCAAAAATCTTGAAACCCTCCAATATGTTGAAAATCAAACATGCTGTCATGTGCTTCTCGCTCAAAAGGCTTTTTCTGCTTATCACACATATCCCTTAATTGCAAAATATATCAGCGGTACAACCGCAAGCGGTCTTTTTGAAGCCAAACTCGCTTATGAAGAAATGCCCGATAAACAAATCCATGTTTATTCCCCTGCTTTTACCGACAGCGATTTTGATGAACTTTTAACCATGTGCGACCATATCGTTTTCAACTCGTTCTCCCAATGGAAACATTTTCGCTCGAAAGCCCTGCAACACCCCGAAATCGAATTTGGCTTGCGTATCAATCCCGAATACTCCGAAATCGAAACGGATATTTATAACCCCTGTTTCACAAATTCAAGGCTTGGCATTACCCTTGCCAACTTTGAAGAAGATGAACTTGACGGCATTTCGGGACTGCATTTCCATACCATGTGCGAACAAAATTCCGATACACTTGAAAGAACTCTTGCAATCGTTGAACAGCGTTTCGGAAAGTATTTCCGCAAAATGAAGTGGATAAACTTTGGCGGTGGTCATCATGTGACAAGACCTGATTATGATGTTGAAAAACTCATTAACTGTATCAACAACATCAAAAATAAATACAGCGTGCAAGTCTATATTGAACCCGGTGAGGCTGTCGCTTTAAATGCAGGCTGGCTTGTTACAAGCGTACTTGACATTATCAAAAACAATATGGATATTGCCATTGTTGATACGTCTGCCGCCTGTCACATGCCCGATGTACTTGAAATGCCGTACCGCCCTATGATTATAGGCTCTAAAGAAAAAAATGTCCTCCCCTATACATACAGACTTGGTGCACCTACCTGCCTTGCGGGTGACGTTATCGGTGACTACTCTTTTGAAAAACCCCTTAAAATTGGCGACAAACTTGTTTTCACCGACATGGCTATTTATTCAATGGTGAAAAACAATACTTTCAACGGTATGCCCTTGCCGTCAATTTATATCCTTAAAGAAAACGGTGAAACTCAGCTTCTTAAAAAATTCGACTATTCCGACTTTAAAAGAAGATTATAAAAAGGAGAGCTTTCAATGAAAAAGAAACTGTTCTGTTTATTCTTATGTCTTTCCCTTGCAGGAATTTTTTCGGGCTGTGGCGAGGACTTATTTAAAATTCAAGGTAAAGTTTATGACAATCCCTCTGCAACCGATGAAAACTCTGTTACAACAGACGAAAACGGCTATCAAACTTACAGTAAAAAAATATCAATCGACAAAAAGCCCGAAATTACAAATATTTCCGTTGCTGCCGAATGCAGCGGAAATCTCAAAGATGAATGTTATATAGGGGCTAACTATCCCGCAAATGCCATAGTAGAACAA
>ONIF01000207.1 GCA_900317795.1 uncultured Eubacteriales bacterium
GTTGTATGTGACAGGTATTATTATTCATCATTTGCCTATCAAGGCATTGACGCTGATTTGAAATGGGTGATGGATATGAATTTGAACTGCAAGGAGATTTTAAAGCCCGATTTGTGTATATTTCTGGATATAGACAGTAAAGCGTCAGATGAAAGAATAGCGAAAAACCGTCTTGAAAGAGAGATTTATGAAGAAAAGGAAATGCAGGAGAGAATAAGAAAGAGATTTTTGGAAGTGTTTGCACTTCTGAAAGATAGTGAAAATGTAAAAATCGTTGACGCTTCAAGGAGTATCGGAGAGGTGTCGGGCGATATAATAAAAATTTATAATGAGTTTAAAGGAGAGGTTTGAAAATGCATATCAATACGAAATGCGTGCAGGCAGGCTATGAGCCGAAAAACGGAGAGTCGAGAGTTATACCTATCGTACAGAGTACGACTTTTAAATATGATTCTGCGGCAACGTTGGGAAAGCTGTTTGACTTGGAGGAAGACGGATTTTTCTATACACGTCTGACAAATCCGACATTGAGTGCAGTTGCGGCTAAAATTGCGGCATTGGAGGGCGGTGTTGGTGCAATGCTGACGGCTTCGGGACAGTCTGCAAGTATGATTTCTATTACGAATATCTGTCATGCAGGTGACCATGTTGTATGTGCAAGTGCCATTTACGGAGGTACGTTCAATCTGTTCAACAAGTCGCTGAGAGAAATGGGAATTGATTTTACATTTGTAACACCCGATTCAACGGAAGATGAGATAAATGCCGCTTTTCAGGAGAATACAAGAGCTGTATTTGTAGAGAGCGTGTCCAATCCGTCACTTGACGTGGCAGATGTAGAACTGTATGCAAAACTGGCTCATGCACATGGTGTGCCGTTGATTGTGGATAATACGTTCCCGACACCCGTTAATTTCAGACCGTTTGAGTGGGGTGCGGATATCGTTGTACATTCAACTTCAAAATATATGGACGGTCATGCTGTTGCATTGGGCGGAGTTGTCGTTGACAGCGGAAACTTTGACTGGACAAACGGAAAATATCCTGCATTTACAGAGCCTGATGAATCTTATCATGGGGTTATCTATACAGAGAAATTCGGCAAGGCTGCCTATATCACAAAGGCAGTTACTCACATGATGAGAGATTACGGACCTCAGCAAAGTCCTCAGAATGCATTTTTGCTCAATCTGGGATTGGAAACGCTGTTTTTGAGAATGGAAAGACATTGTTCCAATGCTCTGAAAGTGGCAAAGTTCCTTGAAGAAAATGATAAAATAGAGTGGGTAAATTATCCCGGATTGGAAAGCAATAAGTATTATGAACGCTGTCAAAAATATATGCCGAATGGTTCATGCGGAGTTATTTCATTTGGCGTAAAGGGCGGCAGGGAAAAGGCTATGCAGTTCATGGACAATCTGGATATGATAAAGCTGGTCATTCATGTAGCAGATGCAAGAACGTGTGCATTGCACCCCGCAAGCACCACTCACAGACAGCTGAATGACAAACAGCTTGAAGATTGCGGAGTAAAGCCCAATCTTATCAGAATGTCAGTGGGAATAGAGTATGTTGATGATATAATTGCGGACATCAAACAGGCACTTGACAAAATTTGACTTTAAATTTAAAAAATGTCATTTTTGTTGCTAAAACACTTGATATTTATGTACTATCTATGATATAATGTCACTAATGAGGGGTGATTTTTTATGGCAAGTACAAATCTCAATGTCAGGGTAGATGCAGATGTAAAGAAAAGTGCCGAAACAGTTCTTGATGAGCTTGGAATGAATATGTCCACAGCGGTAAATATGTTTTTGAGGGCAGTTATTCGTGAAGAAGGAATACCTTTCAAAGTTTCCCTGAAGAAGCCCGAAGAAGATAACGAGATTTAAAAAGAAACAGGACGGAATTTGGAAAATAAGTTCTGTCCTGTTTTTTTAGTCTTGAAATTGTTTCGGATAAGTGTTACAATTTGAGTATCAATCCGGGAGGAGTGAAACAAATGAAAAGTACCAAACGCAAAAGAATCAGATGGTGGATGATATTGCTCGGCATAATAGTATTATTGATTTTGATTGTAACGGGATATGTGCTGTATGTGATAATAAGCTATTATAGAATTGATGACAGACAGTCGCTTGATATGGAAGGGAAATCCAAGTCTGACGTGTTTATGCTTGATAAAGAATATACTGTAATGATATATAATATAGGATTTGGAGCATATACGCAGGATTTCACATTCTTCATGGACGGCGGTACTCAGTCATGGGCAAAATCCAAAGAAAGTGTCATTGACTGTATTAATGGTGATATTGATTTGCTGAATCAATACAAAGCCGATGTGATGCTGTTGCAGGAGGTGGATTTTGATTCGACAAGAAGTTATCATGTGGATGAAGCGAGCCGGATATGCAGTGCCTTTCCCGATATGTCGTATACGTTTGCGGTCAATTATCATTCGCCGTTTCTGTTCTATCCGCTGACACAGCCCCATGGGGCTTCTAATGCGGGATTGCTGACTCTGAGCAGTGTGCAGATCAAAGAGGGGATTCGTCGCAGTTTGCCGATATCCGAGGGAATGTCAAAATATATAGACCTTGACCGCTGTTATTCGATTAACCGCACGGACGTTGAAAATGGAAAACAACTTGTTTTTATCAATGTGCATACATCGGCTTACGGCATAGAGGGGGATTTGCAGAAACAACAGCTTACTATGCTTTTTGAAGATATGAAAGAGGAATATGACAAAGGAAATTATGTAATATGCGGGGGTGACTTCAACCATGATTTCACGGGCAATTCCAAGGAGATATTCAACGAAACGGTACCTGAAGAATATACATGGGCAGTGCCATTTCCCGATGAGCTGATACCCGAACATTTCAATAAACTGACGGACTATGCAAGCGGTATAACGATACCGTCATGCCGAAATGCCGACAAACCCTATGATGAAAGTAATTTTACTTTGACGGTGGATGGCTTTATTGTATCGGATAATGTCATTCCGACATATATGAATGTTATTGACAATCAATTTTTATACAGCGACCATAACCCTGTTGAATTGAAATTTAAACTGGAATAAAAAAACGGGACAGAATTTGAAATGAATTCTGTCCTGTTTTATGTTCAGAGAGAGGAAATTCCGAAACTGTTGACGATAGCCTCCAGTTTTTCGCTGTTGGCACACATCGGACAGCGGTTGGGTTTGTAGCTGTCGTAGTCACCCAGGTCGTTGGGGTCGAATACGGAATTTACAGGATGTCCGTCACACTCGTCAACGGTTGCAAATATAGCTGATACACCCACAACTTTTCCGCCATAGTAGTTTACAGCATCTATTGCGGCTAAAGCACTCTTGCCGGTTGTGACGGAAGCAGCTATTATGAGAACGTGCTTTCCGAGAATCATGGGAACGAGATTGTCACGGAACATAAGCTGACCGCCCGTTATGAATTCGGGGGATATCACATAGATAGTCTGATGGGCATTCATGTTTATGTAGTCGTCTTTGGTAAGTTCATCTGCAATGCAGGTGCCGACTACTTCCATGCCGTCTATGCAGAGGATAGTGTCAATGATAGTATTGGTCTGATAGTTTCTTACAAGATCCTGTGCAAGAGCCTTGGCTTCGGAAAGTCTTGTTTTCTGCGTAGTAACGTCAATAAAGTAGTTTGTATGGCTGTGCATGGTTGCAAAATGCCCTTTCTGTACACGCAGGAAAAGATTTGGATTTTTAGTTCTGATTTTAAGTTCTTTTGCCATAAATTTCACCTCGAAAAAAATTTTATATAGCAATAAATATATTAACCTATTTTTAGAAATAAATCAAGAATTTTTATATGTTTAAAAGGAAATATTATAGATAGAATGAGGAATTAGGAATGGGGAGTGAGGAATGAGTTTGAAATATTTATCATTCCTCGTTATTCATTTCTATTGACCTCGTTATTCATTTCTATTGAATTGCGGTGAAAATAATTGTATAATCAATCAGTAATAAAGTGATGAAAGGAAATGGGAATGAGAGAAAATATATTTACGCCCATAGGGGAGTATTTCACAAAGACAGATAAAATATTTTGGTTGTTTACAATCGTGCTGTCTGTGTTGGGGTGCATTCTGATAGCAAGTCAACAGAGGTCTGACAGCGTGGATTTTCTGAAAACACAGATAATTGCAGTTATCGTGGGAATAGCGTGTGCAGGGGCTGTATCGGTAATAGATTATCATTATATTGGGAAA
>ONIF01000244.1 GCA_900317795.1 uncultured Eubacteriales bacterium
TAGGGTAAATTATCTTCTTTAAAATAAATAACGCTGTCATTTTTTATATCTTTGGCTTTTAGTCTGCCGTCTTTGACCATCTGCTTTTTTTCGGCTCTGATACGCTCCAAAAGTACCCTTGCAGGCTCGTCATCGGGATTTTGCGGTACAAGCTTTCCTCTGACTGCAAGGTCAAGGATTTTTTGTCTTAATGCTTTTGTATCCATTATTCCTCAACATCTCCAATCAGTTTTTCAAGACTTTCAACGGCTTGGGCGATATTTTCGGATTTTTCCTTTATTATCTCGAAAAGCTCTCCCAAAGTATATTCTTCACTTGTATTTTTGGATTTTATCCAGCTTATATCAAGGCTTGTTTTATCTCTCTCCAGAATCTGTTCATAAGTGAATTTACGCCATCTGCCGTTTGGGTTGTCGTCGCTGTATGTTTCACGCCTTTTTGACATATCCTCTGCACACCAGCATTTTTCAAAATCGGCAAAATGATTTTCATTCAGCTTATTTTTCTTTCCGAATGACGGCATATCCGAACGCATATCATATATCCACACTTCTTTGGTATTGCCTTTATCGGAAGTTCCTCTTGTGAAAAACAGGACATTTGTTTTAACGCCCTGTGCATAGAAAATACCTGTCGGCAGTCGCAAAATGGTATGCAGATTGCATTTTTCCATGAGGTCACGTCTGATTTTTTCTCCGTCACCGTCTGCAAAAAGAACATTATCGGGCAATACAACGGCTGCACGGGCAGTTCCCGATTTTTTCAGACTTCTGTAAATATGCTGCAAAAAATTAAGCTGTTTATTGCTCGTGAGATATGTCAGGTCATCACGGCTTGCACGTTCACCGCCCTTTTTTGTACCGAAAGGCGGATTTGTCAAAACAACATCATAATTTTTCATTTGCTTGCCGAAATTCGACAGGGTATCACCATAATAAATATCACCGTGAATATTGTGAAGCATGGCATTCATCAATGCAAGTCTGTGAGCGTCACGCACAAGTTCACACCCTGTAAAAGCCTTTGTACGCTGAAATTCCTGCAAATCAGATTCAAGGTCAAATAAATCATCTGTATGTTCTTTTACATATCTGTCAGCGGCTATCATAAATCCGAAAGTACCGCAGGCGGGGTCGTTGCAAAGTTCACCCGGTTGAGGTGCAACCAGTCTTGTCATTACATTGATAAGGGGACGGGGAGTAAAATACTGACCTGCACCCGATTTTTTTTCTTCGGCATTCTTTTCAAGCAAGCCTTCATAGAGATTTCCCAAACCTTCTTCTCTTGCATCGTACCAGTCAAAGCTGTCTATTGTTTTAATGATTTTCTCCAAATTTTTAGGTTCGTCAATATTTGTCTGAGCACCGCTGTAAATTTCACGCACTCTGCCCGTACCGTTTTCACCGAGATTTTCCAAAAGCTGTTTATAGAACTTTTTAAGTTCAATTCCGTTTTTGGTTACAAGACTGTTCCAGCGGTATTCTTCGGGGATCAATTCTTCCGAGCCTGTTTCACTGCACATCTTTAAAAATAATATATATGTCAATTCCGTAACATACTGATGATAGGTGATACCGTCATCACGCAGTACGTTGCATAAGTTCCATAATTTAGCGACAATTTCACTGTTATTCATGCTATGTTTCCTCCGTCATCATACATATAAATATTCAATTCTTTTATCATTTCGCCAAGCTGACCGTTAAATCTCTTATTGATATTTGCAAATCCGCCTGCATTTTTCAAAGCACCCTGTTCAAACATCTGCATATCAAGAATAGTATCTTTGAGCATAATTTTTTCAATTCTGCCGAGCCAGTTAAGTTGGTCTTTATTGAACTTGTGGTTTTGCCTGAGTTTTTGAAAAGCCGTTTTAACACGGGTTTCATGGCTTATCAGAGCCGAGCCGATAGCCTGCTGACGCACAAAAGCGATAATATCCGCTGCAATCTCCTGATTAGTCATCTCATTCCAGGCGGTATTCAGTTTATTTTCCGTAAAATCATGCCTGTCAAGCTCCATTTTGAGTTGTTTAAGGGATTCCCTTGTCAATTCCGCAGGTTTCGTGCAGACAATCTGCAAAGCAGTTATCTGATTGAAATTCGTTTGAATAAAGTTTTTGAATTCCTCAATATAATCCTGTGGTTTATTGCCTTTGCCATATCCACGCTCATGAGATATAATTTCATCTTCATGATGGTCAATGATAACATATCCCTTATTATGCGTTCTGTCGTCATCAAGAATTTGAAAAGCCTCTTTATGTTCGATAATATATTTTACAGCACTTTCCGTATCCATGTCTTTCAGTTTTTTAGCCGTTTCCGAAAGGGAATTTCCGTCATTCAGATAGATAAATCCTGCTTCGGCTTTTTTACCGATATTTTTTGCTTTTCTCTGCAATTTTGCGATAACTGCCGTTACTTGACGGCTTTTTTTACTTTCTTCAATCACTTCAAGCCCGTTTATCAGGTCTGTAAAAGTTGTCTTTGGATTTGTGACAACGGGTTTCATATTGCTGACAGGCTCAAGTGTTTCATATACGCCTACGGGATCATATATTTCAAAGTGAGTTTTATTGATTTCGGGACATAGCCTTGTCGCACGTCCGAGCATTTGTTCAAACAAAATACGGGATTTCATTCTACGCATAAATACAAGATTGACAATTTTCGGCACGTCAATGCCTGTTGTCAGCAAATCGACCGTTACGACAATTTTGGGAAATTCCTCATTTTTAAAACGTCTTATTGCTTCGGAAACCCTCTTTTTATCACCGGACTTTCCTGTAATTTTCAGAACGGTATCATTATCAAGACCGTATCTGTGGTAAATTTCTTTCAGTATATTTACTATCATATCGGCATGACTGTCGTTTACTGCAAAAATAAGGGTTTTTCCGTCACCTTCGGGATCAAAATCCATAGCAATTTCCTCAAACACGGCTCTATTGAAATTTTCGGTAATGATCTGTTTATTGAATTTATCTATCTCAAAATCCATATCATCTTCCAGTTCATCACTGTTCAAAAGTTCACCGGTATTGAGGTCGAGAATTTCAAGAGTATCGCCTTTTTTATATTGTATGCCGTTATCTCTGAGTTTGGTATGTATGTCGTGAGGTGCATCGTGGTCTGCAAGATAGCCGTCTATCACGGCTTCTCTGTATGAATAGGTAAAAATCGGTTTGCCGAAAATCTCCGTTGTATGCAGTGCGGGAGTAGCAGTAAGGGCTATTTTTACAGCGTCAAAGTATTCTATAACAGTCCTGTATTTGCTGATATAGTCCTCCTGACTTCTGTACAGCATTTCATCTTCACTTAATTCTTTATCAAGCGTGTAACCTCTGTGAGCCTCGTCTATTACCAGCAGGTCATATTCCGTCACAGACGGCATGATTTCATCACCATAAACGATACGTTTTACAAGACTTTGAACAGTAGCAATATGAATTTTTGTTTCCTTATCAATCTCTTTATCTTCAAAAAAGTCATCATTTCCTGCCATTTTATTTTTTAGATATGTTAGTCCATTTTGTATTGGCATAACAAGTGTAGAAAATGCATTTT